>NZ_JBFUHV010000109.1:0-29563 GCF_056402215.1 Rhodococcus sp. P4_B6
GACCGCACGGCGGCGCAACTCGGTGACCTCGAACTGATTCCGCCGAAGGTCATCGCCTACCGCGGCACGCTCGGCCGCGAGCTGGACGTCGAGGCGGTGCTGGCCCGCAGGCCGGCGCTGGTGCTCGTGGACGAACTCGCGCACACGAACACGCCGGGCAGTGTCCACGAGAAACGCTGGCAGGACGTGGAGATTCTGCTCGGCGCGGGTATCGACGTCCTCTCGACGCTCAACGTCCAGCATCTCGAAAGCCTCAACGACGTGGTCCAGCGGATCACCGGGGTGGTGCAGCAGGAGACTGTCCCCGACGAGGTGGTGCGCGCCGCCACCCAGGTGGAGCTGGTGGACATCACCCCGGAAGCGCTGCGCCGCAGGCTGTCCCACGGCAACATCTACGCCGCGGAAAAGGTCGACGCCGCACTGAGCAACTACTTCCGGAAAGGAAACCTCACCGCGCTGCGCGAACTGGCCTTGCTGTGGGTTGCCGATCAGGTCGACGCCGCACTCGCGAAATATCGTGCGGAGAACAAGATCACCGACACGTGGGAGGCCCGGGAACGGGTGGTGGTCGCGGTGACGGGCGGACCGGAATCGGAGACACTCGTCCGGCGGGCAGGGCGGATCGCGTCGAGGTCCAGCGCCGAGCTGATCGTCGTGCACGTGGTGCGCGGCGACGGCCTCGCCGGCGTGTCGGCCCCGGAGATGGGCAAGGTGCGGACGCTCGCCGCGAGTATCGGGGCGAGCCTGCACAGCGTCGTCGGCGACGACGTCCCGACCACACTCCTCGACTTCGCCCGGACTGCGAACGCCACCCAGCTGGTGCTGGGCACGTCGAGACGCTCACGGTGGGCGCGGATCTTCGACGAGGGAATCGGTGCGAGCGTGCTGCACCAGTCGGGGTCGATCGACGTGCACATGGTCACCCACGGCGAATCCCACCGGCTGAGGCGGTTGTCGCCGGTGGGATCGCGGTCCCGCACGATGATCGCCTGGATCGCCGCGGTCCTCGTGCCGTCGGTGGCGACCGTGGTGATGAGCGCCGTYGACCGCTGGCTCGGGCTGGTCGGCGAGGGCGCTCTGTTCTTCATCGTGGTGCTGCTCGTCTCGCTGCTCGGCGGTGTCGCCCCCGCAGCGTTCTCCGCGCTGATCTCGGGTCTGTTCCTCAACTACTTCTTCACGCCGCCGGTGCGGAGCTTCACCATCGCCGAACCGGACAACTTCATCACCACGGTCGTGCTGCTCGTGGTCGCCGTCGCCGTCGCGGTCCTGGTCGACGCGGCCGCCAAGCGTTCACGGGAGGCCAGGCGGGCGTCGCAGGAGGCCGAGTTGCTGGCGCTGTTCGCCGGATCGGTGCTGCGGGGGGCCGATCTCGGCACGCTGCTCGAGAAGGTGCGCGAGACGTACGGTCAGGAGTCCGTGAGCGTCCTGCACCGGGACCGCGGTCTCGTCGGGTCGGTCGGGCCGCATCCACCGGCGAGCGTCGACGACGCCGACACGGTCTGCGAGGTGGGGGAAGGGGAGTACGCGCTCGCCCTCCGCGGCAGCGAGCTGCACGCCCGGGATCGCCGCGTGCTGCTCGCCGTCGCGAATCAGGCCGTGGGCATGATCCGCCAGACGGAACTCGCGCAGGAGGCGGGGCAGGCGCAGGCGCTGGCCGAGGCCGACCGGCTGCGGCGGTCGCTGCTGTCCGCCGTCAGCCACGACCTCCGGACGCCGCTCGCCGCGGTCAAGGCCGCTGCGTCCAGCCTGCGCAGCGACGACGTCGACTTCTCCCCGGAGGACACCGCCGAACTGCTGGCGACCATCGAGGAATCGGCTGACGTCCTGACTTCTCTCGTCGGCAACCTGCTCGACTCGTCCCGGCTCGCGGCGGGAGTGGTGACCCCGACGCTGCGGCCCGTGTACCTCGACGAGGTGGTGCACCGGGCGCTGGTGGGGCTGGGAATCGGCGGCCGGACCGGGACACGGGCCCGCGAACGGGTCGAGGTCGACGTCGGAACGGTCGCGGCGATGGCGGATTCGGGCCTGCTCGAGCGGGTGCTCGCGAATCTGATCGACAACGCGCTCCGCTACGGTGAGGACTCCGTGATCCGGGTCGGTGCCGCGGCGGTGGGAGACCGTGCCGTCGTCACCGTCGCCGACACGGGCCCGGGAGTTCCGCGGGGCCGGGCGGAGGAGATGTTCGCCCCGTTCCAGCGGCTGGGGGACCGCGACACGACCACGGGAGTCGGGCTCGGGCTCTCCGTCGTCCGCGGATTCGTCGACGCGATGGGCGGCACCATCAGCGCCACCGACACCCCCGGTGGTGGTCTGACGATGGTGGTGGAACTGGCCGGGGCGGGAGGGGAGCACCCATGACGAGAATCCTCGTCGTCGACGACGAACCGCAGATTCTCCGCGCCCTGCGAATCAATCTCAGTGTGCGCGGATACGACGTGGTGACGGCCGCATCCGGGGCCGCCGCACTGCGCGCCGCGGCCGAGCGACCGCCCGACGTGATCGTGCTCGACCTCGGGTTGCCCGACATGGACGGCACGGAGGTGCTCGCGGGCCTGCGCGGGTGGTGCCCGGCGCCGGTGATCGTGCTGTCGGCGCGCACCGATTCCGCGGACAAGGTGGAAGCTCTCGACGCGGGCGCCGACGACTACGTCACCAAGCCGTTCGGGATGGACGAGTTCCTGGCCCGGGTGCGGGCCGCGGCCCGCCGCGCGACGACGGCCGTCGACACGAGCGAGCCTGTGGTGGAGACGGATTCGTTCACGGTCGACCTGGCTGCGAAGACGGTGCGGCGGGCGGGCGCCGAGGTGCACCTGACGCCGACGGAGTGGGGGATGCTCGAGATGCTCGTGCGCAACAAGGGCAAGCTGGTGGGCCAGAAGGAACTGCTGCGGGAGGTGTGGGGTCCGGCGTACGCCACCGAGACCCATTACCTGCGGGTGTATCTGGCGCAGTTGCGGCGCAAGCTCGAGGACGACCCGTCGCACCCGCGTCACCTCATCACCGAGGCCGGAATGGGGTACCGGTTCCAGGTGTGACCGTGATCCCGCTCACGACCGATGATTCGGGCCCGGTCCGGGAGTCTTACCTTCGACCGCAGCATCACACTCGACCGGAGGAGCCACGAATGCCCGCACCGAAGACCCCGCAACCGCTCGCGCACACCTTTACGGCGCCGATCCAGAAGGACGGGGCATTCGCGACGTACGTGACCGTGCCGGACTCCGCCGAACTCCTCGGAACGAGGCGGCCGGTGAAGGTCGGCGGGACGATCGACGGCCACCCGTTCAATGCCACCCTGATGCCCTCGGGCGAGGGTCCGCACTGGCTTCCCCTGAAGATCGCACTGTGCAAGCTCATCGGCAAGGACGCGGCCGGCGTCGAGGTGACGGTGCACCTCGAGCAGCGTTTCAGCTGATGTGGGCTGCCCGGGTTTGATCCGGGGAGCACTGGGTACGGATCATCCGGAAGCGGTCCGCGTTTCCGGACGGGTTTCGAGGTGTTTCGTGCCGAGGTGGCCGCGGTTGTCGGGATGGCTCCCCACGCTGGGGGTCGTGGTGCTCGTCGCCGCGTGCGGAACGGGCGACGACGGCAACACGAGCGAGGAATTCGCCGGCACCGTCGACATCGGCGGGGGCCGGAACATCTATCTCGAGTGTGCGGGCACGGGCACGCCGACCGTCGTGTTCGTGTCCGGTCTCCGGTTCGGTGCCGATCAGTGGACGATGACGGCTGATCCGGCGAGCACCTCGGCCTTCGACGGAGTCGCCGAGTTCACGCGAGTCTGCTCGTACGATCGGCCGGGAGTCGTGCTGGGCGGGGATGCAGTGAGCCGCAGCGACCCGGTCCCGCAGCCGATCACCACCAGCGACGCGGTCGCCGACCTCCAGTCGCTGCTGGGCGCCACGGATGCAGCCGGGCCCGGTCCCTATGTTCTGGCCGCCCACTCCTACGGCGGTCAGATCGCGAGACTCTTCGCCGGTACCCATCCCGACGAGGTGGCGGGCCTGGTGCTGATCGACGCGCAGTCGGAGGAGTTGCAGACACTCCTGCCCCCGGAGCAGTTCCAGGAGTTCCTGCGCCTCAACGAACCGCCGCAGGACAGTCTCGACGAGTACCCGGATCTCGAGCGCGTCGACTTCGTCCGCAGCTTCGACGAGATCCGCGCCGCCGAACCGATCCGGCCCCAGCCGCTCGTCGTACTCTCCGCCGACCGCTCGGTGGCGCCGCAGATCGCGGAGGGCGTCGCGAACGGAAGCCTCCCCGCCGACATCGATCCCGGCTACGGCCCGGCCCTCGACGCCGTGCAGCCGAAGGCGCAGGAGGATCTGGCCCAGCTCGTACCGGGTGCCAAACATGTCACGAACACGAACAGCGGCCACAACATCAACATCGAGCAGCCGCAACTCGTCGTCGACGGGGTCCGCGACGTCGTCGACGCCGTGCGCGACGGGCGCAGCGAGCCCTGACCGTCGCATGTGGCTCGGCCTGCGGAATGTGGCCGCCCGGGCGTGGGAGACTGGACCGGTGAGGTTGTATCGAGACAATGCGGTGGTCCTGCGCCAGCACAAGCTGGGCGAGGCCGACCGTATCGTCACACTCCTCACCCGGCAGTACGGTCTGGTGCGCGCGGTCGCCAAGGGGGTGCGCCGCACGAAGTCCAAGTTCGGCGCCCGCCTCGAGCCGTTCGCGCACATCGACGTGCAGCTCTACCCGGGCCGCAACCTCGACATCGTCACCCAGGTCCAGACGGTCGACGCGTTCGCGACCGACATCGTCGACGACTACTCCCGGTACACCACGGCGTGCGCGATCCTCGAGACCGCCGAGCGGCTCGCCGGCGAGGAACGGGCCCCGGCGCTGCAGCTGCACCGCCTGACGGTCGGGGCGCTTCGGGCCGTCGCGGAACACCACCGGCCGTGCGAGCTCATCCTCGACGCCTTCCTGTTGCGGGCCATGGGTTTTGCGGGGTGGGCGCCTGCCCTCGACGACTGCGCGCGGTGCAGCGCACCCGGCCCGCACCGGGCATTCCACGTGGCCGCCGGGGGAGCGGTGTGCGTCCAGTGCCGGCCGCCGGGCGCTGCCACCCCGTCGCCGGGTGTCCTCGACCTGATGGACGCTCTGTTCCGCGGCGACTGGGCGAGCACCGAGCAGGTGCCCGAGTCGTTGCGAGGGCAGGCCAGCGGTCTGGTCGCGGCGCATCTGCAGTGGCACCTCGAACGGCAACTCCGCACTCTCCCGCTGATCGAACGCGCACGACCGCATGCGGCGGTAGGGGCGGAGGATTCGGTCAGGCAGGATGGGGACCGTGATTCGACGACGCGAACCCCGAGCTCCGCATAATTCCGGGGCCGAGCGCCAGATCCGGCCGCCGGACCCGCATCCCTCGGGCGCCCGCCCGCCGGGCCTGCAACCCGAACTCGTGCCCCGGCACATCGCGCTGGTGATGGACGGCAACGGCCGTTGGGCGCAGGAGCGGGGACTGCCTCGGACCGCGGGCCACGAACGCGGCGAGGCCGTGTTGATGGACGCCGTCTGCGGGTGCATCGAGATGGGCGTCGAGTGGTTGTCGGCGTACGCGTTCTCCACCGAGAACTGGAAACGCAGCCCCGAGGAGGTGCGCTTCCTGATGGGCTTCAACCGCGACGTGATCCGTCGTCGCCGTGACGAGATGCACGAGATGGGGGTGCGGGTGCGGTGGGCGGGTCGCAGGCCCAAGCTGTGGCGCAGCGTCATCAAGGAACTCGAGATCGCCGAGGAGTTGACGAAGCACAACACGGTCATGAACCTGACCATGTGCGTCAACTACGGCGGTCGCGCGGAGATCGCCGACGCGGCGAAGGAGATCGGCAGGCGGGTCGCGGCGGGTCAGCTCGACCCGGAGAAGATCACCGAGGCGACCGTCGCCCGCTATCTCGACGAGCCGGACATGCCGGACGTCGACCTGTTCCTCCGGCCGTCCGGCGAGCAGCGCACGTCCAACTTCCTGATCTGGCAGTCGGCCTACGCCGAGATGGTGTATCAGGAGAAGCTGTTTCCCGATTTCGACCGCCGCGACCTGTGGGCGGCGTGCGTCGAATACGCGTCACGTGACCGCCGGTTCGGTGGCGTCAAATGACCGTCGACGGGGCGCCCGCACTCCTCGGGCGGGCAGCGGACGCGCTGGAGCATTTCGCCACCGTCGCCCGGGCCGAGGACGGCTCGCTGAGCTTCGAATACGCCGGGGCGCTGTGCTCGATCAGTGCGATGACTCTCACCGACGGCCTCGACGTGCTGTCGATGACGTGCGTCCTGGCCTGGGATCGTCCGGTCAGCGCCGCGCTGCACAAGAAGGTCGCGGAGCGCAACGGCGCATTGCAGTTCGGTTCGATCGCGGTGTTCGGTCACGGCAGGCTCGCGGACGTCATCCTGCGTTACACGTTCCCCGCCGCCGGACTCGTGGACGAGGCGCTGACCACGATGCTGCTCCTCGTGCTGAGCGGCGCGGACACCGCCCGGCAGGGGCTGATCCCCTGACGTTCACCGCGGCGCGTTGCAGTCCTTGCAGAGACCGAAGATCTCGATGGTGTGGCTGACGTCGGAGAAACCGTGGGCGTCGGCGATCGACTGCGACCACTGCTCGACGGTCGGCCCTTCGACCTCGACGGTGTAGCCGCACGCGCGGCAGACCAGGTGGTGGTGGTGTCCGGACGAGCAGCGCCGGTACACCGATTCGCCGGTGTCGGTGCGCAGGACGTCGACGGTGCCGGCGTCGGCGAGCGTCTGCAGGGTGCGGTAGACGGTGGTCAGCCCGATGCCCTCGCCGCGCTTGCGGAGTTCGTCGTGCAGTTCCTGCGCCGACCGGAACTCCTCGATGTCGTCGAGGAGTGCGGAGATGGCGCTGCGCTGCTTGGTGGCGCGGACTCCCACGACGACGGGCTTGCGCTGGCCGGTGTTCTGGGTCAAGGCGTTCATCCTTCCTCGGCGTGCGCGACGGCATCCACGACGATGTGGGCGAGGTGGTCGTCCACCAGGCGGTAGAGGACCTCACGTCCGGTGCGTTCGCCGCGCACGACGCCCGCGGCCTTGAGCACGCGAAGATGCTGGCTGATCAATGGTTGTGTGACGCCGAGCGCTCCGACGAGTTCGTGCACGCACCGTTCCGATTCGCGGAGTTGGAGGACGATCGCGATGCGGACGGGGGCGGCGAGGGCGCGCAGGATGTCGCCTGCCGCCGTCAGCGTCTCCTTCGACGGCACAGGAGCCGGGGGAGCGGCCTCGAACGGATGCGGGGTGGCCTCGAACGGATGCAGATCCCCGGGATCGACGACGCTCACCAGTGATCTCCTTCGGTGTGCCGGACAATGGACGGGACCGTGGCCGCGTGGCCGTCGGCCCCGGGAGGAACACCCCATCTTATTGCAAATCGATTCCATTTTGATATGCACGAATACGCATGTCAACCGGCGGGGTGAACCGACCGTGATCGGACAGATAGGCTGGGATCCGAAAAGCGCACGTGAACCATGCATCTATTACCCAGATGGAGAGCACCCGAGTGGCACCGAAGTCCAAAGTCGAAACCGTCGTCAATCTCGCCAAGCGTCGTGGCCTGGTCTACCCGTGCGGTGAGATCTACGGAGGCACGAAGTCGGCCTGGGACTACGGCCCCTTGGGTGTCGAGCTCAAGGAGAACATCAAGAAGCAGTGGTGGCGCAACATGGTCACCAGCCGCGAGGACGTCGTCGGCCTCGACTCCTCGGTCATCCTGCCGCGCGAGGTGTGGGTGGCGTCCGGCCACGTCGGCGTGTTCAACGACCCCCTCGTCGAGTGCCTCAACTGTCACAAGCGTCACCGTCAGGACCACCTGCAGGAGGCGTATGCGGAGAAGAAGGGCCTCGACAACCCGGACGACGTCCAGATGGACGTCGTGGGCTGCCCCGACTGCGGCACGGTCGGCCAGTGGACCGAACCCCGCGACTTCAACATGATGCTCAAGACGTACCTCGGCCCGGTCGAGAGCGAAGAGGGCATGCACTACCTCCGCCCGGAGACCGCGCAGGGCATCTTCGTGAACTTCGCGAACGTGCTCACCACGTCGCGCAAGAAGCCGCCGTTCGGTATCGGCCAGATCGGCAAGAGCTTCCGCAACGAGATCACCCCCGGCAACTTCATCTTCCGCACCCGCGAGTTCGAGCAGATGGAGATGGAATTCTTCGTCAAGCCCGGCGAGGACGAAGAGTGGCACCAGTACTGGATCGACTACCGCATGGACTGGTACACCGGTCTGGGTATCAACAAGGACAACCTGCGGCTGTACGAGCACGCGCAGGACAAGCTGTCGCACTACTCCAAGCGCACCGTCGACATCGAGYACCGCTTCCACTTCCAGGGCAGCGAATGGGGCGAGCTCGAGGGTGTGGCCAACCGCACCGACTTCGACCTGTCGACGCACTCGAAGCACTCGGGCACCGATCTCAACTACTACGACCAGGCCTCCGGTGAGCGGTACACGCCGTACGTCATCGAGCCGGCAGCCGGTCTCACGCGTTCGCTGATGGCGTTCCTCGTCGACGCGTACACCGAGGACGAGGCGCCGAACGCGAAGGGCGGCGTCGACAAGCGCACCGTGCTGCGCCTGGACCGTCGTCTCGCCCCGGTGAAGGCCGCGGTGCTGCCGCTGTCGCGTAACGCGGACCTGACGCCGAAGGCGAAGGATCTCGCCGCGACGCTCCGCCAGCACTGGAACGTCGAGTTCGACGACGCAGGCGCGATCGGCCGCCGCTACCGCCGTCAGGACGAGATCGGCACGCCGTTCTGCATCACCGTGGACTTCGACACCCTCGAGGATCACGCCGTGACCGTGCGTGAACGCGACTCCATGGCCCAGGAGCGGGTCGCGCTCGACCAGGTAGAGGGCTACCTGGCGCAGCGCCTCATCGGTTCCTGATCCGCGGTCACCTGCGCGCGTCGCAGGTGGTGGTCAGATAGTTCGTCAGGATTCGCCGGTTTTCCTCGGACACCGGGATACGCGAGTATTCCGGTGCCGAAGAGCCGACCGCGATCCACAGCGGAAAGACGAAGGGCTTCTTCGATTCCGCGAGTGCGTGCGGGTCGCAGCGTGCCGCGTCGATCGTGATGTCGATGCTCAGCCGGTACTCGTCCGCCCGCATGGTGGCGGGCAGCGCCCCGCGCAGGGCGTACAGGACGCTGCCGCCGATTTCGTCGACCCGGACGTCACCCGACGCTGTTCCCCGGCTCACGAGGAGCTGAGCGGGGAGGGGCGCTGCCGGCTCCGGCGGCGTCGCCGCCGGGATCAGTGTCACCGGGACGGCCCGCGCCAGTTCCTCTGCGGCGCAATCTCCGTCGTGGATGCGGCCGAGGACGTCGTACGGGGTGGCGAGCGGCACCCGCACGGGCGACGCGCCCTGACCGGTGACCCCGATCACGGCGTCCGCCGGTTCCGGTCGGGTGTCGCAGCGGACGGTGCCGTACTGGGCCTCGACGTCGATCCGGTTGCCGGGGCCGAGTTCGACGACCCGCCCGGTTTCGGGCGCCGCCTCGAAGCCCGGGCTGTCCAGCGCCACGGATGTCACGGTGACGGGCGCGCCGCCGGTATTCGCGATCCGCACGTGGATCCGGCCGCCCGCCGCGTCGTCCTCGCGGCTGCGGTACGCCTCCGCCGACAGCGGGATCGCCGGCTCGTCCCCGGCGTCTCGCCCGCCCGCGCAGCCCGACAGGACGCCGCAGCAGGTGGCCGCGACGCAGGCGAGTGCGACGAATGCTCGGGAGGACGTCAGAATCGGCCGCCCCCGCTGATCCGGCCCGAACTGCTCGGCCCGCCGAACGAACGGGGACCGCTGCCGCGGCCGCCGCCGGAGCCGCGGCTACCCCAGTTGCCGCCGCCGCTGAATCCGCCGCGCAGGATGCTGTCGATCAGGATGCCCCCGAGGATCGCGCCGGTGGCATTCCCGCCGCCGGCACCGAGCCCGGGGCGCTGACGGGACTCCCAGCGGCTCACGTCGTTCTGCGCCAGCCGCAGCGCGTCGGCGGCCAGGCTCGCGGCGGCCTGGGCGTGCTGCAGCGCGCGGGAGGCGTCGGTGGTGCGCAACTGCTGGGCCCCTGCCAGGTGCCGCTGTGCCTCCGTCAGGCGGGTCCTGGCCTCCGCTCCCACCGCGCCGCGGCGGGTGCCGATGAAGTCCGATGCTGCCGTGACCTGCGACTGCGCGGCCACGAGGTCCTGCTCGAGACGCTGCTGTGCACGCTCGGCCTGCTGCCGTGATTCCTGCGCCTCGGCGAGGACCGCGTCGAGTTCCGCGTCGGCCTTCACGATCTGGGTGAAGCTGCCGAGCGGGTCGGTGTCCGCGGCGGTCCGGGCCGCCGCCAGCGCGGCCTCGGCCGCGGTGCGCGCCGCCGCGAGCCGGTCCCCACCCTGCTCGGTGAACTGGGCCGCGGCCGCGATCCCCGCCTCCACGTCGGTGATCGCGGCAGGCAGCGTGGCGATGGCGTGCCGGATGTCCTCCGCGGCGTGATCGACGGCGTCGAGCAGGATCCGGGCCTGTTCGAGGGCGCCCTCGGCGCCGCGGATCGCCGACACCGCCGGTCCCTGCTTGCCCGGTGGCAGGGCGACGGCGTCCCGGCCCTCCGTTACGGCCTTCTCGGCGTACGCGAGCCGTTCCTCCGCCATCGTCACGTTGTGGGCGACGGAAGCGAGTGCGGCGGCCGGGAATTCGGTCTGCAGGGTGGCGAGGGTCCGGGTGGAGTCGGGGATGCGCACGGTCAGCGCAACCATGTCGCGGGTGAGCGCGTCGAGCCGGTCGGGGGCGTTGATCAGCAGGTCCCGCAAACCGTCGAACTCCTGGACCTTCTCGTTGAGTTCGCGGTCCGCGCGCCCGCACGAGGTGATGATGTCGATGAGCATTTCCCGCTGCTGCTGCGGGGTCTCGGGGATCGCGTCGTCGAGCCGCTGACGCACGGTGAACGCCGCCGCGAGGGTGGACTTCGCCGTGTCGAACGCCGCCGTGAACGCGGCGGTGGCCTGCTCGCCGAATTCGCCGCGGGCCAGTTCGAGTTCCTCCTGGCTCGTGCGCAGCGCGTCGTCCGTCTCGACGAGCACCTCCTTGGCGCGCTCGTCGAGGGTCGGCAACGGCAGCGCCGTCAGGGCGGCCGTGTCCTCGGGGCTGATGCTGCGCGCCGCCTCGACGCCGGCCCGGGACCGGTCGTGCTTCTTCTTCCGCGAATACAGCACGACCCCGCCCGCGCCCACGACGACGACGACGCCGCCGCCGATCAGCAGTGTGCGCACCGACATACCGCCGCCCGGACTCATCGCGTCGCCGAGCCCGCCCGCCGCGGCAATCGCGGCGCCGGCCCAGTCCTCCTCGCGCAGGGCGGGTTCCACCGCGTCCACCCGGATCGACTCGGCTTCGTCGCTGGTGATCTCGGACAGACCGTCCGGTGCGATGAGGGCGTACTCACGGTCGACCGTCGCGACCGCGAGCAGTGCGTCACGATCGCCGAGGGACGACGCCTGCGCCGTCTGATCCGCCCACGGTCCGGCGCCGAGACCGTTGAAGTCGGGAACGTAGACCACCCACAACCGCACCTTGTGATCGTCGTAGAGCTGATCGATCGCGGCCTGGACGTCGCTCTGCTGGTCCGCGTCGAGCACCCCGACGGTGTCCGTGATCTGGCCGGGCAGACGGAACGGTGCGTCCGCCGACGCGATCGCGGGGGAGAACAGGATCGCCACGAGCGTCAGGAGTGCGGAGACGGCGCCGAGGGCGGCGAACCGCCGGGTGCCGGGGAAGGGGAGTCTGGGGTGGGACGACGGCGTCTGCTCGAGGCGCGGTGCGAGTGGCATGGCAGCAAATCTATCGGGTGTGGCGAGTCGTCATCGGGACAGTTCGGCGACAGCTGGCAGAATCAGGGAGTGAATTCTGCACCGAGCCGTGAACGCCACGACCTCCCGCGCCGTCCTGCGCGTCTGGGGTTCGCAGGCACGCTGGCCCGGTGGACCCGCCGGATCATCGCCGGCGTCGTTCTCCTCGCGGCGGCCCTGGTGTTCGGCACCGCGGTCCGGGTGTGGCAGGTCGCGCGGATCGACGACACGTCGACGGCCGACGCGATCGTGGTGCTCGGCGCCGCCCAGTACTCGGGAACGCCGTCGTCCGTGTTCGAGGCCAGGCTCGAGCAGGCGTACAAGCTGTACGAGCGCGGGGTGGCCCCGGAGGTCATCACGGTGGGCGGCAAGCAGGAGGGCGACGAGTACACCGAGGCGGCGTCCGGGAAGAACTACCTGGTCTCGCGCGGTGTCCCCGCCGACAGCATCACCGCCGTCGAGGAGGGGTCCGACACCCTGCTCAGCATCGAGGCGGTGAGTGAGGCGATGGGTGCGCAGGGCATCGATTCGGCGGTCCTCGTCAGCGACCCGTGGCATTCGCTGCGGACCCGGACGATGGCCCGCGACGCCGGCCTCGAGGCGTGGACGGCGCCCACCCGGCAGGGGCCCGCGGTGTTCACCCGCGAATCGCAGTTGCACGGAATCGCCCGGGAGACAGGGGCGTTGATCTGGTATCAGCTCACCCACTTCTCGGCGGACTTCCCCTACACGGCGGGACAGTAGGCGTTTCGATGACTCCACACACGACACCCCTCGGCGAGGTGTACTCCGCGCACGACGTCGCCCGGCGGGTTCGCGAGGCACCGAAACGGGCCGGGATCCCGGGCAGCCAGATCGCGGCCGCCCAGCACCGGTCCGTCTTCTCCCGTGACCGCGCGCGCGTCCAGCATTCGGCGGCGCTGCGCAGGCTCGCCGACAAGACCCAGGTGGTGGGCCCCCGGGACGGGGACACCCCGCGAACGCGGTTGACGCACTCGATCGAGGTGGCACAGATCGGCCGCGGGATCGCCGACGGTCTCGGCTGCGATCCCGATCTGGTCGACCTCGCCGGCCTCGCACACGACATCGGTCACCCGCCGTACGGTCACAACGGCGAGAAGGCCCTCGACGAGGTCGCGGAAAGCTGCGGCGGGTTCGAGGGCAACGCCCAGAATCTGCGCATCCTGACAAACCTCGAACCGAAGGTGCTCTACCCCGACGGACGTAGCGCCGGGCTCAACCTGACCCGGGCGTCGCTGGACGCGGCGATCAAGTACCCGTGGATCCGGCCGCGCCCGGGCGCGAAGTTCGGGGCCTACGACGACGACGCCGAGGTGCTCGCGTGGATCCGCGAGGGTGCCCCGGACGGTCACCAGTGTCTCGAGGCGCAGGTCATGGACTGGGCCGACGACGTCGCCTACTCCGTGCACGACGTCGAGGACGGGGTGATCGACGGGCGCATCGACCTGCGTGCGCTGGCCGATCCGGTGGACCAGCGGGCGCTCGCCGAGTTCGGCGCCGCGGAGTTCGCGGGACTCGACGTCGAGGAACTCGTCGAGGCCGCGAAACGGCTGAGCCTTCTGCCGGTCGTCGTCGGGGTGGGCAGCTACGACGGCACGCTCACCAGTTCGGTCGCCTTGAAGAACCTCACCAGCGAACTGGTGGGCCGGTTCGCGACCGCCGCGATCATCGGGACCCGCGACGTCCACGGCGACAAGCCGGTCGCCCGGTACGACGCCGATCTGGTGGTCCCGCCGGTGGTCGCGTCCGAGGTGGCGCTGCTCAAGACGTTCGCACTGAACTTCGTGATGTCCGATGCCGGCCACCGGGCGCGGCAGGAACGGCAGCGGGACCGCGTGCACCGCGTCGCCGAATGGCTGCTCGCGACCGCACCCGACGGGCTCGACCCAATCCTGGTTCCGGCCTGGAACGCCGCGGCCGACGACCCGGCACGGGTCCGGGTCGTCGTCGACCAGATCGCCTCCTACACCGAGAGCAGGCTCGAACGCGTCGACAAGTCCAGTCTCGGGGCCCAGGCGAGCTGGGGCTGACGAGCGTCGAAGTCGGACCAATCCGCCCGCCGCGGTGCTCCGAATAGGACTACAGACAGCTTGCACCCAATGGTCAGGGAGACCGGATGAAGTCTGCAGTGCGCAAGATCATCGGTTCGACGTCCGCAGCGCTGGCGGTGGCGGTCGGCGCCGCCCTGCTGGCCCCACCCGCGGCACAGGCCGCACCCGTGTACCCGTTCGCGGACCCCGACCCGTTCTACGGTGCACCCGCCGACGTCGGGGCACGCGCCGACGGTGACGTGCTGGCGAGCCGCAAGGTCGCCGCCACCGGTTTCCCCACCGCCGACGCCTGGCAGGTCAAGTACAAGTCGACCAACTCCGCAGGCGCGCCCATCGCCGCCGTCACCACGGTGCTGGTGCCCCGCGGCACTCCCGCGAACCGGCCGCTGGTGTCGTATCAGCCGTTCGTCAACGCGCTCGGGCTCGAGTGTGCCCCGTCGCATCAGCTGTTCACCGGCGGACTCCAGGAGGCCCCGGCCCTCAACGCCCTGCTCGCGCGGGGCTGGGCGGTCGCCGTCCCCGACCATCTCGGACCGACCAGCGCATACGGGGCCGCGAAACTCGGCGGCCGGCTCGTCCTCGACGGCGTCCGCGCCGCGCAGCGGCTCCCGGAAGCGGGACTCGGTGGCAGTCCGGTCGGGCTGGCCGGCTACTCGGGTGGCGCCATGGCGACCAACTGGGCCGCTGCGCTCGCACCCACCTACGCGCCGGAACTGAACATCGTGGGCGCCGCCGAGGGCGGCACCCCTGTCAACATCGGCGAACTGGCCGACCGTCTGGGCAGCACGCGCTCGCAGGCGTTCGGCCTGGGTTTCGCGGCCGCCATCGGGCTCGAGCGTGAATACCCGACGCGGTCACCGCTCGGGGACGGCCTCAACGGCGACGGACTCGCCCTGCGGGCGCAGATGAGCAACATGTGCACCGATTCGATCCTCGGCGCCGGTGCGGGGAAGTCGCTGCCCGACCTGACCAACGGTCCCGGCATCCTCGCCGACCCGTCCGGTCGCGCGGTGATGGACGAGAACAGCGTCGAACTGTATCCGGGAGTCCCGAGGACGCCGATGTTCGTCTGGCACGGCAGCGCGGACCCCCTCGTCGCCATCGGGCCGGTGCAGAACACCGTCGCCCGGTACTGCTCACAGGGCGCGCGCGTGCAGTTCGACGTGATCCCGGGCGCCGACCACGGCACCGTCACCATGCTCGGTGCCGGCCCCGCGTTCGGCTACCTCGGCGACCGATTCGCCGGGATTCCCGCCCCGTCGAACTGCTGACCCCGAGGCGGAAGTTCGGGCCGCGGCGGAGCGCCTAGACTGTCGGGCGTGGCTGGCAGAATCCCTGATCGTGACGTTGCGGCCATTCGCGAGCGCACACGGATCGAGGACATCGTGGGGGAGTACGTCTCCCTCAAGCGCGCGGGCGGCGACTCCATGAAGGGGCTGTGCCCGTTCCACGACGAGAAGTCGCCGTCGTTCCACGTCCGCCCCAACCACGGGCACTATCACTGCTTCGGGTGCGGCGAGGGCGGCGACGTCTACTCCTTCCTCCAGAAGATCGACCACATCAGTTTCGTCGAGGCCGTCGAGCAACTCGCCGACCGGCTGAGCTACACCATCTCGTACGAGGGCGGCGGCACGTCGGTGCAGCGCGACCGCGGCACCCGCTCCCGGCTGGTCGCGGCCAACGCGGCCGCGCAGGAGTTCTACTCGGCGCGCCTGCAGGAACCCGACGCGCAGGCGGCCCGCGACTACCTGACGGAACGGAACTTCGACGCGCAGGCCGCGCAGCAGTTCGGGTGCGGGTATGCACCCGACGGCTGGGACATCCTCACGAAGCATCTGCTGGGCAAGGGTTTCGACGTCAAGGAACTCGAGGCCGCGGGCCTGTCGAAGGCCGGGCGGCGTGGTCACATCGACCGCTTCCACCGCCGCCTGCTCTGGCCCATCCGGAACCTGTCCGGCGACGTCATCGGGTTCGGCGCCCGCAAGTTGTTCGACGACGACACCATGCCCGGCAAATACGTCAACACTCCGGAAACCGTGCTGTACAAAAAGTCTCAGGTGCTGTTCGGGCTCGACCTCGCCAAGCGGGACATCGCCAAGGGGCATCAGGCGGTGGTGGTCGAGGGATACACCGACGTCATGGCGATGCACCTGGCCGGGGTCAAGACCGCCGTCGCCGCCTGCGGCACCGCGTTCGGTGAGGACCACCTCTCGATGCTGCGGCGACTGCTGATGGACGACAGCTACTTTCGCGGCGAGATCATCTACACGTTCGACGGGGACGCCGCAGGCCAGGCCGCGGCGATGAAGGCGTTCGAGGGTGACCAGAAGATGGCCGGGCAGACGTTCGTCGCCGTGGCGCCCGAGGGCATGGACCCGTGCGAACTGCGGCAGAAGTCCGGCGACGCCGCCGTCCGCGACCTGGTGGCGCGTCGCACCCCGATGTTCGAGTTCGTGGTCAAGTCGATCCTCACCGAGCACGACCTCGAGACCGCGGAGGGCCGGGTCGAGGCGCTGCGGCGCACGGTGCCGGTGGTCGCCCAGATCAAGGAAGCGACGCTGCGTGACAGCTACGCCGTCCAGTTGTCCGGCTGGGTGGGCTGGGACGACATCGCCGCGGTCCGGCAACGGGTGCGGGACGAGGCACGCAAGCGGGCGTCCACCCGCGGGTCGGTGTCCGCGCCCCCCAAGAAGAAGGCGACCCGGGACGAGAACCAGGACGCCCCTCAGTTGCCGGTCGGCCTGTCCCGGCCCCGCCCGAACGATCCGACGCTGTGGGCGCAGCGCGAGGCGCTGAAGGGTGCGTTGCAGTACCCGGCCATCGCGGGGACCGTGTTCGACTCGCTGCCGGTGGAGACGTTCACGCATGCGACGTACGTCGTGATCCGCGAGTCGATGATCGCGGCAGGCGGCGCCAGCGCGGGCCTCGGCGGCGGCGAGTGGGTCGACGCGGTCAGCCGGGGAGTCGAGGACGTCACCGCGGCGTCCCTGGTGTCGGAACTCGCCGTCGAACCGCTGCCCGCCGAGGAGGACACCGTCCCGCGATACATCTCCGGCGTCATTGCACGCCTGCAGGAGGTGTGGGTGGGGGAGCAGGTGGCGGAACTGAAGTCCAAGCTGCAGCGCATCTCACCGGCGACGGCGTCGGACGAGTTCCACTCGCTGCTCGGCGACCTCGTCGCCCTGGAGCAGTACCGCCGGAGCCTGCTCGATCAGGCGATCGGCGACACCAACCGGGACGGCATGGCCGGCTGAACCGGCCGTCGTCGGCTACTTCTTCTTGAGCTGGTCCTGCGGGACCAGGATGGTCGTGTCCTCGTCGAGCGGCTTCATGGGCTCGAGCTTCGGCTGGGTGTTCAGCGAGTCGGACAGCTTCTGGCGTGACATCTGCAACACCTTCTTCGTGGCCGGACTGGTGGCCACGGCCTTGGTGGCCCGGCTGATCTGTTCGTAGCGCGCACGTCCTGCTCGCGTACCCAGCACGTACCCAGCAGCGATACCGATCAACAACCGCATCATTCCCGCTTCCTCCCGACGCACAACGACCTTCCCCATCCTGCCTGATGCATCGACAGGCAGGCGATTTGGTACTGGGGTGGGGCTATGCGCTACAGTTTCTCTCGCATCGCCGGGAACGGCGAAGCACAGCAGAATAATCCCCTGTAGCTCAATTGGCAGAGCTTCCGACTGTTAATCGGACGGTTGCTGGTTCGAGTCCAGCCGGGGGAGCATCGAAACCCCGTCCGGTTCATCCGGGCGGGGTTTTCTGCTGCGCCCGGCCAATTCGGATCGGTGCGCGTCCCGGGCGAGTACATTCCCGCTGTATCGGCAGCAAGCGACCGCGGGGTGTGCGATGAGCGAGGGCGAGGACGGCGGCGAGACAGCACCGACGGGGCCGGGCGGGCGTTTCGGCACGAGCGATGCCCCACGGTGGTTGCTGCCCTCGATCCTGTACGTCCTGCTGGCCGTCGCCGCCTACCAGTTGTCGGGGTGGCTGTTCGTCAACCTGCGCGGATTCCTGGGGCTGTTGTTTCTCGCGTGGCTGTTCAGCATCACCCTCGAACCGGTCGTCGACTGGCTCGAGCGCCGGGGACTGCGGCGCGGCCTCGCCACCGGGCTGGTGCTGCTGGCACTGTTGGTCTTCGCCATCGCATTCCTGGCGGTCTTCGGGACACTGCTCGCCCAGCAGCTCGCCCAGCTTCTCAAAGCGCTGCCGGGCGCGCTGTCCTCCGTCACCGACTGGTCCAATCGTGTGTTCGATACCGACTTCGCGACCGGTGAGGACCTGATCCGTCTCACCCCCGAGACCGTCCGGGACCTCGCCGAGCGATTCACGCCCGGAGTGCTGGGCGTGTTGTCCTCGTTGCTCGGCGTCGTCTTCCAGATGCTGACGCTGCTGCTGTTCGTGTTCTACATGTCCGCCCAGGGACCGGCTCTTCGCCGGACCATCTCCAGCTGGTTTCCGGCGCGGCAACAGCGGGTCATCTCGGTGGTCTGGGAGATCTCGGTCGAGAAGGCCGGCGGCTACGTCGTGTCGCGGCTCATCCTCGCCGCCATCAGCTCGGTCGCCACCGGCATCTTCCTCGTGGTGATCGGCGTGCCCTACTGGCTGCCGCTGGCACTGTGGACCGGCATCGTCTCGCAGTTCGTCCCCACCCTGGGCACCTACCTCGCGATCGCCCTCCCCGCGATCATCGCCGCGGCGTCCCAGCCCATGGACGGCGTGTGGGTGATCGTCTTCGGCACCGTCTACCAGCAGATCGAGAACTACGTGCTGCACCCGCGCATCACGTCCGCGACGGTCTCGATCCACCCCGCGGTCGCGTTCGGATCGGTGATCGTGGGCGCCTCGCTGTTCGGCCCGGTCGGCGCGCTGGTGTCGGTCCCGGTGGTCGCGGCGATCCAGGCCCTCGTCGAAACGTACGGGCGACGATACGAACTCGTCGCCGACGACCCGGCGACGGTCACCTCGGTCGAACAACGCGAACCCGCGAGCGACGAAGAACGCCGCGATGCCCAGGACGAGTAGGCGTCGACCACGAAAAGCGCTGTCGGGACGGGCTCGTCCCGGCTACGCGCCCGCGGCGGGCGCACGGTAACATCGGCAGGCCGCGACAGCGAGTAGTGCGGTGATGGGGCGGTAGCTCAGTCGGTTAGAGCCGTGGACTCATAATCCATTGGTCGCGGGTTCGAGCCCCGCCCGCCCCACCCTCTTCCCCGGTCGGTCCGGCCTTCTCGAGTCGGCCCGGATGCGGGCAGTGTGAAGACCATGGAGTTGGCGCGCGAGGAACGGGAAGAATTTGCCGAACTGCTCGCCGGGCTGTCCCCGCAGCAGTGGGAGTCGCCGAGCCTGTGCGAGCGGTGGCGGGTCCGGGACGTGGTCGCGCACGTGATCAGCTACGACGAGCTCGACTTTCGCAGTCTGGCCGTACGGTTCGCGAAGGGCTGGTTCCTGCAGGACCGGGTCAACGAGTTCGGGGTCGACGACCTCGTGGACCGCACCCCCGGGCAGCTGCTCGAGTTGAAGCGCATTCACGCCGAACCCAGCGGTCTGCCAGCCGGTTTCGGTGGGAGGATCGCCCTCGTCGACGGCATGATCCATCAACAGGACATCCGGCGGCCCCTTGCGATTCCCCGGACCATCCCCCCGCGGCGGCTGCGAGTGGCGCTGGACTTCGCGCGGTTCGCTCCGCTGATCCGCGGCGCCTGGCGAGCCCGCGGGGTGAAGCTGGTGGCGACAGATCTCGACTGGTCCTACGGCCGGGGACCGCAGGTGAGTGGAAGCGGAGAAGCGCTGCTGATGGCGATGGCCGGGCGCCGTGACGTACTCGGCGACCTCACCGGCCCCGGCCGGTCGAAATTCGCCGCCCACATCGGCGCCTGACCGAGGGCGCAGCACGTGCCGCGTCGTTGTTCTCGGTGCCGGCGCGGAGCAGACTGAAAGTCACCCGAGGAGGCCATCGTGGACCTGCAGATCGTGGCAATCGACAAGCCCGACGACATGAACGTGATCGTCGGGCAGTCCCACTTCATCAAGACCGTCGAGGATGTGCACGAGGCGCTGGTGGGGGTGAGTCCGCACCTCCGGTTCGGTGTCGCGTTCTGCGAGGCGTCGGGGCCTCGCCTCGTGCGCTGCTCCGGCAACGACGACCGTCTCGTCGAGTTGGCCACGCGCAACGCCGTCGCCGTCGGCGCGGGCCACTCGTTCTTCGTGTTTCTGGAGGACGGCTATCCGGTGAACGTGCTGAACACGCTGAAGCAGGTGCCGGAGGTGTGCGGCATCTTCTGCGCCACCGCCAACCCCGTCGAAATCATCGTGGCCGAGACGGAACTCGGCCGGGGCATCGCCGGTGTGATCGACGGGCAGCCTCCTGCCGGTGTGGAGACCAGCGCCGACGTCGCCGACCGCAAGGCGTTGCTGCGGACGATCGGGTACAAACTCTGAGCGAGCGGCATTCGCCTGGCGCTCTACGATGACCGGCATGGCGATCACTCCCGACACGAAGAACTGGACCTGGGTCCTCGACCGGGCGTGCCCCGACTGCGGGTTCGACTCGGCGGCAACCCGGTACGAGGACATTCCCGCTCTGGTCCGGGCGAACGTGGACGCCTGGTCGCCGGTCCTCACCCGTACCGACGTGACGGTCCGGCCGGACGAGCAGACGTGGTCGGCCCTCGAATACGCGGCGCACGTTCGCGACGTGTTCCGGATCTTCGACGTCCGGCTCCGGCTCATCCTCGAGCAGACGGACCCCCTGTTCCCGAACTGGGACCAGGACGAGACCGCGATCGCCGAGCGATACAACGAGCAGGATCCGGCCGTCGTGGACGCCGAACTGCGTGCGGCAGGCGTCGCGGTGGCGGACGGCTTCGAGGCCGTCGACCCGCAACTCCGGTCGCGGACCGGGCGGCGGAGCGACGGCGCCTCCTTCACGGTGGAGACGCTCGCCAGGTATTTCGTCCACGACCCGATCCATCACCTCCACGACGTGTCGGGGTAACAGTTTCGGATTCCCGGACCCGATTCGGTAGAACGTGTTCCAATTCGGTCGGTTTGTGTCTATCGTCACATCAGCAGATGCGCAGACATGAACGAAGGGTTGGGAGTCACATGAAGACCAAGGGTGCGATCCTGTGGGGCCTGAACGAGCCGTGGTCGGTCGAGGAGATCGAGATCGGCGATCCGGTTGCGGGCGAGGTGCAGATTCGCATGGAAGCCGCCGGAATGTGCCACTCCGACCACCACATCGTCACCGGTTCGATGCCCATGGCGTCCTTCCCGGTGATGGGCGGCCACGAAGGGTCCGGCGTCATCACCAAGCTGGGGCCGGAGGTGAAGGATCTCGAAGTCGGCGACCACGTGGTGCTCTCCTTCGTTCCCGCCTGTGGACGCTGTCCGGCGTGCTCGGCGGGACATCAGAATCTCTGCGACCTCGGCATGGGGCTCCTGAGCGGGCTCGCGATCAGCGACGGCACGTTCCGCATCCACGCGCGCGGCGAGAACGTCATCCCCATGTGCCTGCTCGGGACGTTCTCGCCCTACATGGTCGTGCACGAGACGTCGGTCGTGAAGATCGACAAGGACATTCCCTTCGACGTCGCCGCTCTCGTCGGCTGCGGCGTGCCCACCGGGTGGGGTTCGGCGACGCGGATGGCGGAGGTGAAGCCGGGCGAATCCGTCGTCATCATGGGTGTCGGCGGCGTCGGCATGAGCGCGCTGCAGGGCGCGGTGGCGTCCGGGGCGCGTCAGATCTTCGCCATCGACCCGGTGCCGTGGAAGCGGGAACAGGCGCTGAAGTTCGGGGCCACCCACGCGTTCGAGAGCGCCGCCGCCGCGATCGAACCGATCATCGCACTCACCAACGGGCTGATGGCGCAGAAGACGATCATCACGGTCGGGGAGATGCACGGCGAATACGTCGAGGAAGCCCTGCTCCTCACCAGCAAATTCGGCACGTGCGTCGTCACCGCGATGGGCGCGATGACCGACRTGGACGTCAAGTTGAACCTGTTCCTCTTCTCGATGCTGCAGAAGGACCTGAAGGGCACCATCTTCGGCGGCGGCAACGCCCGGGTCGAGATCCCGAACCTACTGGCCATGTACAAGTCGGGGCAGTTGAACCTCGACGACATGATCACCCGCACCTACAGCCTCGAAGGGGTCAACGACGGGTACCAGGACATGCTCGACGGCAAGAACATTCGCGGCGTCATCCGGTACACCGAAGCCGACTGGTGACGGCTCGCCGCTGCAGGCGGGTGCGGCTCGCTGCAGCCGACCGGTGGCGGCTCTCGTAGTCTGACCGGGTGCAGAGTCTCGATCAGATCGCCCGATGGCCCGTGGACAACGCTGCGGCGGTGGTCCTGTCGCGAGACGAAGGGGTGATCGGCGAGTACGGCGACCAGCAGCGCGTCTTCCCGCTGGCCTCGGTGACCAAACTGCTGTGCGCGTACGCAGTCCTGGTGGCCACCGAGGAGGGGGCCGTCGAACTCGACCAGTCCGCAGGCCCCGAGGGCTCGACGGTGCGTCATCTCCTGGCGCACGCGTCGGGTCTCGCCTTCGACGCGAACCGGGTGCAGACGACGCCGGGGCGCAAGCGGATCTACTCGAGTGCAGGCTACGAGGTGCTCGCCGACTTCCTCACCGCCGAGACGTCGATCGACTTCGCCGACTACGTGGCGGAATCCGTGTTCGCTCCGCTGTCGATGGACGCGTCCGCTCTGGTCGGGCCCGCCGGCCACGGAGCGCAGGCGTCGGCGGGAGATCTCGGCCGCTTCACCGCCGAACTGTTCCGCCCGGCGCTCATTTCGCCTCAGACGTTCGCAGATGCCACTTCGGTGCAATTCCCCGGACTGGACGGAATCCTGCCCGGATACGGCTCTCAGCGCCCCAACGACTGGGGTCTGGGATTCGAGATCCGGTCGGCCAAGAGCCCGCACTGGACCGGAACGGGCAACTCGCCGCGGACGTTCGGCCACTTCGGGCAGTCCGGCACGTTCCTCTGGGTCGACCCGGCCGCGGGGCTGGCGTGCGTCGCGTTGACGGACCGGGACTTCGGCGACTGGGCCAAGCCCGTGTGGACCGAGCTGAGCGACGGTATTCTCGCGGAACGCGAAAGGCGATGACACACCGATTGCTCGAATCACTGGCGCAACACAGGCATCACAGGGCACACTGGTCAACCGAGCGTGCTGCACACACCGACTGAGGCCGTTGGGGAAGACGTCCCTCGTCGAAGCAGGAGGCTCGAGTGCGCGCATTGAATCAGTTCGCGGACGTGACGGCTGGTGTTGTCTACATCCACTCGTCGCCCGCCGCGTTGTGCCCCCATATCGAATGGGCGCTGACCGCGACCCTCGACTGCCGAGCGAACCTGAAATGGACCTCGCAGCCGGCCTCCAACGGCGTCCTGCGCGCGACCACCAATTGGGTGGGGCCCGTCGGCACCGCCTCGCGGTTGGTCAATGCGCTCCGCGCCTGGCCGATGCTGCGCTTCGAGGTCACCGAGGACGCCAGCGAGGGCGTGGACGGCGAACGGTTCAGCCACGTGCCCGGCATGGGTCTGTGGCACGGATCCACCAGCGCGAACGGCGATGTCGTCGTGGGGGAGATGCGTCTGCGGGCACTGATGGAGGCCGGCGGTGACATCGCCACCGAACTGGACTACGCCCTCGGAACCGCCTGGGACGAGGCGCTCGAGCCGTTCCGCAGCGGCGGCGAAGGCGCCGAGGTCACCTGGCTGCGCCGCGACGTCGGCTGACACCCGCACACGGACGCGAAAAGGCCCCCACCGCCGGTGGGGGCCTTCTCTCGATCAATGCTCAGATCACAGCGGGATGTTCTTGTGGTCGCCGCGGGTGGAGGGGGCGGCGGCGAGGGCCGCGGTGACGACACTGCGCGTCTTGGCCGGGTCGATCTCCTCGTCCACCACACCGATCGCGACGGCACGGTCGACGCCGCCGGCGATGCTCTCGTGCTCGACGGCCAGTCGCTCGTGCAGGGCCTCCCGCTCTTCTTCCGGCGCCGCGGCCAGGGCCCGCTTGTGCAGGATGCCCACGGCCGCCTTCGCGCCCATGACTGCGACCTCGGCGTCGGGCCACGCGTAGACGGCGGTGGCGCCGAGAGCGCGGGAGTTCATGGCGATGTAGGCGCCGCCGTAGATCTTGCGGGTCACGACCGTCACCCGGGGCACGGTGGCTTCGGCGAACGCGTGGAGCAGCTTGGCTCCGCGGCGCACGACGCCTTCCCATTCCATGCTCACACCGGGGAGGTATCCCGGAACGTCCACGACCACGACCAGCGGGATGCCGAACGCGTTGCACAGCCGGACGAAGCGAGCCGACTTCTCGGCGCTCTCCGAGTTCAGGCACCCACCCAGGCGGAGCGGGTTGTTGGCGATGACACCGACGGTGCGGCCACCGAGGCGTCCGAGCCCGGTGACGATGCTGCGGGCGTAATTGCCCTGCAGTTCCTCGAAACTCGACTCACCCTCGACGTTGTCGAGAAGTTCGTGAACGATCGGGCGGACGTCGTAGGCGCGCTTCGCCGACTCCGGCATGAGCGCGCGGAGATCGGTGTCGCCGTGCGCGGCCGCGGCCTGATCGAACTCGCCCTGCTCGCAGAACATGGACACCAGGCGGCGTGCCCGGTGCAGAGCGTCACCCTCGTCGTGGGCGGCGATGTGCGCCACACCCGACTTCTTCGTGTGCGTGTCGGGGCCGCCGAGCGACACCATGTCGACCTGCTCGCCGGTGACGCTGCGGACCACGTCGGGTCCGGTGACGAACACGCGGGCCTCGGGCGCCATGATGACGACGTCGGTCAACGCGGGACCGTATGCCGCACCACCGGCCGCGAAGCCGAGGACGACGGAAATCTGTGGGACGCGGCCGGACGCGCGGACCATGGCCTCGAAGACCAGTCCGACGGCGTGCAGGGCCTCGACGCCCTCGGCGAGACGCGCGCCACCCGAGTGCCAGAGCCCGACGATGGGGGCATCTTCGGCGAGGGCGGTATCGATCGCCGTCACGATGTGCTTGCAGCCCTCGACACCCATGGCGCCGCCCATGACGGTGGCATCGGAGCAGTAGGCGATGGTGCGGACACCGTCGATGTTGCCGGACGCGGCCAGCACACCGGACTTGTCACGCGGATGGAGCGGGACGACCGTCCCGGCGTCGAACAGCTTCTCCAGGCGCGCAAGGGGATCGCGCGGATCGATCGACGCATCGGACTTCGTCGCGGGTGCCAGGATTGTCATCGCGTCCTCCTCTGTAGCGGGCCCCTCGTGGGCTGTCGATGGGTGGAGACCCCTTCAGCGAAGGGGTCTCCACCCGCGATCTAGCAGGACCGGCTGTCAGGCCCGGCCGAAGGCGAGCGCGACGTTGTGCCCACCGAAACCAAACGAGTTGTTGATCGCGAAATCGATCTCGCCGTAACGGGCTTCGCCCTTGACGACATCCAGGTCGATCTCTGGATCCTGATTCTCGAGATTCAGCGTGGGCGGAATGACTCCGTCACGCAGACTCAGGACCGTGAGCACCGCCTCGAGCGCACCGACGGCGCCGATCGAGTGCCCCAACGCGGACTTCGGTGCGTACACCGCAGCATGGTTGCCGACGGCAGCCTTGATGGCGTTCGCCTCGGCGGTGTCACCGATCGGCGTAGCCGTGGCGTGCGCGTTGATGTGCTGGATGTCCTTCTTCGTCAATCCAGCAGTCTCGATCGCCCTCGTCATGGCCCGCGCAGCGCCCGAACCCGAGGGATCGGGAGCGACGATGTGGAACCCGTCGGAGGTGATCCCCGCGCCCAACAGGCGGGCGTGGATGGTGGCACCGCGAGCCTTGGCGTGCTCCTCGGTCTCGAGGACCATCATCGCTCCGGCCTCACCGAACACGAAGCCGTCGCGATCCTTGTCGAACGGCCGTGAAGCCGCCTTCGGATCGTCGTTGCGGGTGCTCAGCGCACGCATCATCGCGAAGCTCGCGATCGGCACGGCGTCGAGGTAACCCTCCACACCACCGGCGACGATGATGTCGGCGTCGCCCATCACCAGCATGCGGTACGCATGGGCGATGGCCTCGGAACCCGAGGAGCAGGCCGACACGGGAGTGATCACTCCGGCGCGAGCCCCCAGTTCGAGTCCGACGGTGGCCGACGGACCGTTGGGCATCACCATCTGGACGGCGAACGGCGACACCTTGCGGTAGCCACCGGCCTTCATCTTCTCGACGGCGTCGATCAGAGCTTCGCCGCCGCCGAGTCCGGTGCCGATCACGACGCCGAGGCGATCCTTGTCGACCTCCGGGCTGCCGGCGTTCTCCCAGACCTGACGGCCCAGGACGAGCGCCAGCCGCTCGACGAAACTCATCCGGCGGATCTCGACCCGGGACAAGGACTCGTCGGGCGACACCTTCAGCTTGCCGCCGATCGTCACCGGAAGGTCGTTCTCCGTGACGAACGCTTCCTGGATGGTGTCGATGCCGCTCTCGCCGGCCAACAGGCCTTTCCACGTGGCATCCACGTCACCAGCGATCGACGTCGTAGCCGCGAGGCTGGTGACGACGATGTTGGGGAACTGTCTCCCGTTGGTCGAGGCGGAAGTCACGGCTGAGCTCACTCCTCGTCGTTCTTGGCAGCTTCGAGCTTGGCCTTCACGGCCTCCGCGTCGGCGCCACCTTCTGCTTCGAGCTTCTGGATGTACGACACGGCGTCACCGACGGTGCGCAGTCCGGCGAGATCCTCGTCGGGGATCTTCACGCCGTACTTGTCCTCGGTCTGGACGGCGATCTCAACCATGGAGAGGGAGTCGATGTCGAGGTCGTCGACGAAAGACTTTTCGATGGTCACCTCGGACGGCTCAATACCGGTGACCTCCTCGATGATCTCCGCGAGTCCGGCGATGATGTCTTCCTGGGTGGCGGCCACTGAGTGGCTCCCTTCTGATTCGGTGTAGATGTATCTGGAGTTGTGCAGGCACGTCCCCATCGGCCGCGCCTGCGGGCCCTGCACGCACCGAGGTGCGCGCAGCAAACTAGCCGAGTTCTGTCAGTTCGGCTAGCGCGGAGATATCCCCCGGGGTCTTGAGTGCCAGAGTCGGCGTGCCGCGCATTTCACGCTTGGCGATACCGACCAGGGTTCCGGCTGGTGGAAGTTCCGCGATCGCCGAGACCTGAGCGGTCCGCAGGCTTGCGGTACACAGGTCCCAACGCACAGGTCGGGTTACCTGCGCGGCCAGCTTAGTCAGTGCGTCGGCTCCGGATGCGACCGGTGCGCCGTCGGCGTTGGAGAGCAGAGTGCGGGTGGGTTCACCCGGTGTGATCTTGGACGCAGCCTCGGTGACGGCCTCCTGCGCGGGAGCCATGAACCGGGTGTGGAACGCGCCCGCGACGGGCAGTGCACGCACCCGAGCCTTCTCCGGCGGGTTGGCTGCGAGTTCCTCGAGCGCCGACAGCAGGCCTGCCGCGACGATCTGGCCCGCGGCGTTGCGGTTGGCCGGTTCGAGGCCCAGTTCGTCGAGTCGGGCGAGCACCTCGGCCTCGTCGCCCCCGAGGACCGCGGACATCCCGGTCGGTTCGAGTGCGCAGGCCTTGGCCATCTCCGCGCCGCGGACGGCGGCGAGGGCGACGGCGTCGTCGGCGGAGAGGACTCCGGCGACTGCCGCTGCGGCGAGTTCACCGACGGAGTGCCCGGCCGCGATGGTGTCTGCGGGAATCAGGCCACGCGCGTCGAGTTCCTCGAAGGCGAGGATCGCGGCGGCCACGACGAGAGGCTGAGTCACCGACGTGTCGGTGATCTCCTCCGCGGTCGCGGTGGTACCGAGGCGGACGAGGTCGAGGCCGGCAGCCTTCGACCACAGTGCGACACGGTCATGAGAACCCGGCAGCTCCAACCAAGGGATGAGCATGCCGGGAGTCTGAGAGCCCTGACCCGGGGCGAGCAACGAAATCACTCTTCAAGAGAACACCGTCAACGGCGTACCGCGAGATGTCGTTGCGGATGAACCTTTGTCGGCGGATTTGTTGGGTTCCCACAAAATTGCACGTGGGGTCCTCGCATCGAATCTGGACAGACGTTCGTTACAGCCCTGCTTCTCCGAATGGGAAGGGTGTGACTGGTGTTAAACGTGATATGGGTTCGTTATGGGAATGTGTCAATCGACCCACGGTAGCGGCCACTCTGAGCACATACGCATCCCGTGGATTCGTCGGATCGCGCCCGGTGACTTCGGCGATTCTCTTGAGTCGATACCGCACAGTATTTGGATGAACAAACAGCTGCCGGGCGCAAGTCTCAACCGCACCTCCACAGTCGAGATACGCGTCCAGAGTGTCGGTGAGAACACCTCCGGCGGCCGCCAGCGGAGCGACCAGATGGTCGTTGAGAGCGGTGACTGCGGCGTTGTCTCCGAGCAGTGCGCGCTCCGGTAGCAACTCGGCCGCGTGGACGGGCCGGGGGGCGCCCCGCCACCCGGCGACCGCCTGCATCGCGGCAAGCGCCTCGACGGCACTGAAGTGAGCCGCGCCGAGTGTCGGCGTGGTCGGTCCGATGATCACGGGCTCGTCCGAGAACTTGCCGAGCAGGTCGGTCATGAAACTCGAGTGCCCCGACCCCTCCTGCAGCTCGCCGCTGACGACCATCACCAGCCGCGAACCCTGCACGACCGCGAGCGCGGCGCGGCCGTGCCTCTGCGCGATGGTGTGGACCGTGCCGACGACGGAGACCCGTTCGTCCTCGGGGGGTGTGCCGACGATGACGGTGGCGGGAGCGGTGGCATCCCAGTTGAGGGTCGCCGCCCGCGACAACATGTCGGACCCGGTGTCGCCGCGGACCACGGCGTCGACCACGAGGGCCTCGAGCCGCGTGTCCCAGGCGCCGCGGGACTCCGCAGCACTCGCATACACGGAGGCAGCTGCGAAACCCAGTTCGCGGCCGTACCGCAGCACGGCCTCGGTGAGCGCGATCAGCTGCTGGTCGTTACGGGCGAGCGCCGGGAGCCACTGCTCGAAGAACTCCATCGCCACCCGCACCATGTCCACCGTCTGGCTGAGAGTGAGCCTGCGTGCCAGATCCTGCGGAATCACCTGGAACGCGTCCAGACTGAACCGGATGTCACTGTCCGGGTTCTTCAGCCATTCGAGGAAGTTGACCACCGCGGTCTGGACCAGCAACTGCACGTTGGAACGCTGAGCGGCGTCGAGGTCGTCGAAGAACGGCAGTTGATCCTGCATCGTCGTGACGGCCTCGGTCGAGAGGCGCCCGGAGAACTGTTTGACGCGACGCAACAGTGCGTCGGGCAACGGATCCCGGGTTTGTCGTCTGCGGGAGACCAACGGACTCTGCTCGACCATAGTCAAGAACCTACGCGCACCGCCGCCCGTGTTGTCCGACGGACACACGGGCGGCGGTGGGTGAGGATGGCGGCGTTACGCGCTTCCGGTATCCGTGTAGGAGACGGCGGCGGCGCGGACGTCGTCGATGCGGTACTTCGTGGCGGCTTCGACGGCCTTGGAGCGGTCGAGGGTGCCTTCGCCGGCGAGGGCGGACAGGACGGCGACGACGATGGATTCGGCGTCGACGTTGAAGTACCGGCGGGCGGCGGGGCGGGTGTCGGAGAACCCGAACCCGTCGGTGC
>NZ_JBFUHV010000110.1:0-29315 GCF_056402215.1 Rhodococcus sp. P4_B6
GATCCGTGCGGACGCTGCTGAGGGGTGTTTCGAGGTATGCGGCCTGCGGAATGTCGTTGTACCCGACGAGCGCGACGTCCTCGCCGACCCGCAGACCGCGGTCGGCGAGCGCCCGGCCTGCTCCAATCGCAGCGTGGTCGTTCGCGCAAAACAGGGCAGTGGGGGGTTCCTGGTGCTCCGCGAGAAGCTCCGTGACGTAGCGATGCCCGTCGTTGACACCGAATCCCCCGAGACTGGAAACGGACACGACGGTGATCTGCGGGTGTTGCGCTATCACTTCGGCAAATCCGGCCACTCGATCGAGCGACGTACTCGCTGCGGCCGGCCCGGGGACCACTGCCACCCGTTCGTGTCCCATGGCGACGAAATGCTCAGCCACGAGCGAACCGCCACGGCGATCATCGGCAGTCACCGAAACCGCGCAATCCGACCGGCGCATGGCAAAAACGAACGGCACAGATTCCGATTCGAGTTGAGAGGGAATTGCACGCCCCACCTCCGTGTCGCACAGTACGAAACCGTCCACCTTCCGGCTGAGGAGATGATCGATCGCGGCGGAGCGCACATCGGGGTCGCCGTGTGTCGCGATGACGGCCGAAAGGTAGCCCAATTCTCGGGACGCTTCCTCGATGGCTGTTGCGAGTATGGCCATGACGATGTCGCTGAGGACGGGGACGACCACGCCGAGCACGCGCGAGCGCCCTCCGCGCAGACTGGACGCAACAGGATCGAGAACATAGCCCGCGTCGAAAGCCAGCGTCTGGATGCGTTCGATCGTGGACGCGGCCACGCGTCGGCTGTCACCTCGCAATGCGCGTGACACAGTGGACACGTCGACACCGGCCAGCGCTGCCAACTGCTTCATATTCATCGCGGTCAAGTCGTCCCCCCCTTTTCGAGTTAGTTGCGGTCGTGAGGCAAAGGATAGGAACCCGGCGTCGGGCTGTTAGAGCCACCAGTCCAGTGGTGCGCACAGCAATCTACGCCAAACGATTGTCATCTGCGTCATACTCTCGCTTGATTTTGAAACCGTGCTCTCCCGAGATCTCGCCCCTTGCGTTCACTCGACGCGGTCGATTATCGTCACACCAAACGTTTGGCAAGGCCTAGGTCACATGAGGGCTGCAGACGAACGAGAGCGGTACGGGTGTCCACCTGCCGCGGACCTCGACGTCGTCAGCCGATCGCGACCGGGCAGCCGGAGAGTCGGAACGGTGAAGCAACACGCCGTCGTGACAGCCTCAGCGCCATGGGGGTCCGGGTAATCAGGCCGGCCAGACCAGACGTACCGTCACACCAGGCCCCGCGCACCGGCCACATCCAGCCACGAAACCCGAAGAGACATATCGACATGGGTATACGGCAAGCGCGCGAGTCCACCCAGAACAGGAGCGTCACATGTCCGAGATCGCGGGCACCGCGTACCCATCCACATCACCGTCCCCGCCTAACGGCGATGCTTCGCTCGACAATGAAAGACTGAGTCTGTTCCAGATCCGGCTTGCCGCGTGCGCGGGCGGTTCGGGGTTCATCGACGGTTACGTCCTGTCGATTTTCGGTGTTGCGCTGATCCAGATCGGGCCGGAGTTCGCTCTCTCGTCCGCCGCCAAGGGCGCCATCGCCGCGACGATTCTCATCGGTGTCTTCTTCGGAGGCATCGTCGGTGGCTACCTATCGGACAAGTTCGGCCGGCAGCGGATCTACAAATGGGATCTCTTCGCCATCGCCGTACTCTCCATTGCGTCGTTCTGGATCGATGGGCCACTCGCTCTGCTCATCATGCGGCTGCTCATCGGTTTCGCCGTCGGAGTCGACTATCCCATTGGTTCGGCCCTACTCACCGAGTTCAGTCCGAAGCGATTCCGTGGGCCGCTCTTGGGAGTGCTCATCTCGCTGTTCTTCCTGGGCGGTGCCGTTGCCTATGGCGTCGGCCAGGTGCTGTTGTCCACGGTCGGGGACGACGCCTGGCGATGGATGCTGGTCAGCGCTGCCGTCCCCGCGCTGCTCATCGGGGTGCTGCGCGTCGGAACCCCCGAATCTCCGTACTGGCTCACCCGAAACGGGCGCATCGAAGAGGCGAACACCGTTATGGAGCGCGTGTTCGGTCCCGGGGTTACGGTCGACGAGGTCCCCGCTGAAGGGGAGCGGACCGTCGGGCTCCGCGGAATCATCCGCTCCGGCTATCTCGGGCGCCTCGCCTTCGTGATCGCCAGCTGGACCAGCGCGATAATCCCCGTGTACGCGATCTTCTCGTTCGGCCCTCAACTCATCGGCGCGCTGCATCTCGAAGGTAATGCTGCTACCTACGGGTCCGCCGTCATCGAGCTGTTCTTCGCTGTTGGCTGCTTGCTCGCACTCGGGATCGTCAACAAGGTTGGCCGTAGAACCCTGACCATCCGGAGTTTTGCCCTCAAGTCCGTTCCGTTGCTGCTGCTTGCCGTGTTCTCCGATGCGCCGGCCATCTGGATCGCCGTATTCTTCATCGCGTTCGCCCTCTTCAGCGGAGGTCTGGAGGTGATGAACTTCGTGTACCCCAACGAGCTGTTCCCCACCGACCTTCGCAGTTCTGCCATGGGGCTGGTCACCGCGTTCACGCGATTTGGTGCGGCCGCAGGAACTTTTCTCGTACCGGTTGTACTCGAGCAGTACGGCATCTCCGCCACCATGTACGCCGCCTGCGCCATCACGTTGGTCGGTCTGCTCGTATCCATCGTGTGGGCTCCCGAGACCCAGGGGATGAAGCTCAGCGAGTCGTCCAGTCTCCACCACTGAGATATGTTACCTGCAGTGTTCCTGCCAGGTCCGACTGCACGGATCGGGTTGGACGACGAAAGTGCGGGTGGGGGAGTGGCTCTCGTACTTCAATCGACGTCGCCTCACTCCGCCCTCGGACACCTCACCCCAGAGGAGTTCGATCAACGACTGATCGCGTCGTCTGCGCTGTCAGTCGCCGCATGAAATCGGGTGTCCACTCCCGGGGGACGACCTCAGACCTGGCTGCCGTCGCCGCGGCCCTCGCCAAGGTGCCGGAGCTCGACCCGGCCAAGGTCGACGACCTCGACCTCGACGAGGACAAGATCAACATCTCCGGCGGGGCGATCGCGCTCGGTGACCCGTTCGGCATGACCGGTGCCCGCATCACCAACGCCCTGCTGAACAACCTACTTGAGCAGGACAAGGCCTTCGGCGTCGAGACCATGTGCGTCGGCGGCAGCCAGGGCATGGCGATGATGCGCGAACGCCTCAGCTGACTAACAGTCACTGCAAGACAATAGGATTCGCTATGAAGATCGAGTATGACACGGGCTTCCACGAGGTGGCCGACGGCGTCTGGATGGCTCGCTACGCGTGGCACGACGTCAACGTCACACTGGTGGAGGGCGGCGGCGGTGTTCTCCTCGTCGACACTCATTCCTCGGCCGAGGCGGCACGCGCGGTGCTGGCGGACGTTCGGCGACTCGGCCGCGGCGACGTCCTCGCAATCGTGAACACTCACGAGCACTTCGACCACGTCTTTGGAAACGCAACCGCGAAAGCCGTGTGCGGCGACAACATCCCGATCTACGCAACTCGTCGTGCGGCCGAGCGCACTCCTGTGTCCGCGGAGTTGTTCAAAGACCGGTACCGGCGGGAGCATGCGGCGGACCCGACCAAGGATCCGCGGACGTCCGAGATCCTCGGAACGCCCGTCCTTCCCGCCGACCACCTTTTCGACGATCGGATGACCGTCGACATCGGTGGTCGCCGGGTCGAGCTTGTTCATCCAGGGCGCGGCCACACGGCCGGGGACCTCGTGGTGTGGGTGCCTGATGCCAACGTCATGCAGTTCGGTGATTTGCTGGAAGCGACAGGCCCACCGGTCTACATCGATGACTGCTATCCGCTGGAGTGGGCGAGCGCCCTCGATTCTGCACTCGCACTCTTGGATGCGCGGTCGGTTGTGCTTGCGGGACACGGGCAACCCGCCGATCTGACCTGGGCGCGAGGTCAGCAACTGGAGATCGCCAGCGCTGCTGACTCGATCCGCCGGCTGGTCGACGAGGGTGCGCCGATGGCCCTCGCCCGCGAAGCAGCATCGTGGCCGTGGCCACTGGACTGGAGATTCTCGGGAGCGCTGCAGGCAGGCTACGCCCAGCTTGGTGTGCGGGCGTCGTCAGCCGGCGGCAGGAGCTGAGTCTGGCGCGAGCCTTGCGCACCCCGTATCCATCGCATACGTTGGGCAAGCATGCCAAACGATTGGCGTTAGCAGTCGATCTGCTTCCGTTCGCACTGGTCAGCGCCCTCGTCAGTCACCTGCAACAAACCTTCCGACGACAGAATGGTGATCAAACCCATGGTGCATACCGGCACGGCCTACCCGTTCATTGACGGCAAGAATTACGTCCCGACCTCAGAGGACGTCGACCGCATCGTCGATCCCTCGACAACCGAGGAGTTCGCAGTCGTCCCGCGCTGCTCGCCCTCGGATGTGGATCATGCCGTGCGAAGCGCCGATCGCGCGTTCGGGACATGGCGACGTGTGTCGCCGAGTCAGCGTTCCACCGCGCTGCTGAGGATCGCCCAAGCGGTGGAAACCAGGGCCGAGGAGTTCGCGCAGCTCGAGTCCCGTAATGCAGGTAAGCCGATCACCGCAGCACGCGGAGAGATCGAGACCGTCGTTGATCATCTCCGCTTCTTCGCGGGGGCGGCGCGAACCCTCAGCGGCGCGACCGCGGGGGAGTACCTCGCTGGCACGACCTCCTACCTACGTCGTGATCCGCTCGGCGTCGTCGGCCAGGTCACCCCGTGGAACTACCCGCTGATGATGGCGGTGTGGAAGTGCGGCCCCGCGCTGGCCGCGGGTAACACTGTCGTGCTCAAGCCGGCGGAGTCCACCCCTCTGACCACCCTGCTTCTGGCCGAGGTGGCCGCGGAGTTCCTCCCAGCCGGAGTTCTGAACGTCGTCACCGGCGCAGCCGACTGCGGTGAGGCGATCGTCGGGCACCCGCTGGTGAAGATGGTGTCGATCACGGGATCGACGGCGGCAGGTCGTCGTGTTGCCGAGCTCAGCGCGCGGGGCCTCAAGCACTCCCATCTGGAGCTTGGCGGGAAAGCACCTGTCGTCGTGTTCGATGACGTCGATCCCGCGGCGGCCGCCCAATTCATCGCTCTCGCGTCTTTCTGGAATGCGGGGCAAGACTGCACCGCGGCTGCGCGAATGATCGTCCACGAGTCGATTTTCGACAGCTTCCTCCACGAACTCCGTGCCGCCGCGTCAAGCATGACAATGGGTCTCACCAGTGACGCCGCAACCCGATTGGGCCCCGTCAACAATGTTCGGCAACACGAACGCGTGCTTGGCTTTCTCGACCGTTGCCCGGACCACGTCGACGTGCTGCGGGGTGACGCTGCGAGGGCGCTGCCCGGTTACTACGTGGATCCGACCATCTTGGTCGGAGTCCAACAGGACGACGAGGTCGTGCAGAACGAGATCTTCGGACCAGTGGTCACGGCGCAGTCCTTCAAGACCGCGGAGGAGGCGTTGCAGCTCGCGAACGGCACCCCATATGCCCTGGCCTCATCGGTGTGGACCCGCGACATCGACCGAGCACTCCGCTTCACTCGCGAGCTGGAATTCGGCTGCGTCTGGGTCAATCACCACCTCAGCGTGACTCCCGAGTTCCCGCACGGTGGAGGGAAGGCCTCCGGCGGCGGCAAAGACCTGTCGACGTCGATCGTCCACGAGTACACAGAGGCGCGGCACGTGATGTTCGGGTCGCTGCCCGAGTAAGACGCGTCCCGGCCACCAAACCCTCTCAAGGAGATCTGCATCAATGTCTCTCACCACTGCCCTTTCCCGCCAAGTGCTCGAGCGCGGCGTCCTCCTCGGTGGCGAGGAGATCTCCACCTCGAGTCGGGCGCATGTCACAAACCCGTACGACGGCGAAGCAGTCGGGAGTGTCGGCCAAGCGACCGCCGCGCAGGCCACCGCGGCGGTCGGCTTAGCCCATGCCGCGCTCGACGCTCCAATCCCCGCACACGAGCGGGCCACAGTTCTCGACCGGGTGGCCGAGGAGTTGCTGCGCCGGCGTGAGGAGCTGGCACTGCTGATCTCGTCCGAAGTGGGTAAGCCGATCGCCCTGGCACGATCCGAGGTTGTCCGGGCAGCAAGCACGTACCGGGTGTCGGCCGCTGTTGCGCGAACACGCACTGGAAATATGGTCGCAATGGACGCCACGGCTGCGGGGGCGAACAAGTTGGCCTACACCGTAAACCGCCCGATTGGGGTCGTCACCGCAATCACGCCGTTCAACTTCCCACTCAATCTGGTTGCTCACAAGCTGGCTCCGGCGTTGGCTGCAGGATGCCCGGTCGTATTGAAGCCTGCCCCGCAGTCCCCGCTCACCGCGTTCGTGCTCGCCGACATCTGTACTGCCGCAGGTCTCCCGGCTGGGTACCTCTCGGTGGTTCCAGGGGAGCCGGCAGAGATCAGCGCCTCGATCGTCCAGGATCCGCGAGTCGCGGCGATCAGCTTCACCGGGTCGACCGAGGTCGGCTGGCACATCGCGGCAAGCGCCCCCCGCAAGAAGGTCCTCCTCGAGTTGGGAAACGCGAGTCCGGCCATCATCGAGCCCGACGCCGACCTCGAACGAGCAGCGAATCTCCTCGCTCCGAACGCGTTCGTCTTCGCCGGGCAGACCTGCGTCTCGGTCCAGCGGATCTACGTCGATCGCGCCGTACACGGCGAGTTCCTCGACCTGCTCGTCGCACGAACCGGTGAAATCGTCTCCGGCGACCCACGGGACGAGCAGGTCGTGTGCGGCCCACTGATCGACAACCGGGTGGCCGAACGCGCCCTTGCAGCAATACGTTCCGCAACCGAGCAAGGAGCGGAAGTCGTTTCCGGCGGCGAACGCCGATCCGACGGGGTTGTACCCCCGACCGTGGTGAACAACGCTGCGCAGTCCAGCGATCTCATTCAGAAGGAAGCCTTCGCCCCGGTGGTCAGTGTCGTCGGAGTAGAGAGTTTCGACCAAGCGATCGACATGGCGAACGACTCACAGTACGGCCTGCAGGCCGCCGTCTTCACCCAGAACCTCGACAAGGCCCTGGCGGCCACCGACAGACTCGATTTCGGCGCGGTTCTGGTGAACGAGGCACCGTCGTTCCGCGCCGACAACATGCCCTACGGAGGACTCCGGAACTCCGGAAACACCAAGGAGGGGCCCGAGTCGACCGCCTCCGCACTCACCGTGGAGCGACTCTGTGTCTTCTCCCGATGACTGCGGACGCGGACCGGACAAGATGATCTCCTCGGTGACGCACCCCGCACCCGCCGCGGTTGTCGAGGCAGTGATGGCGCTACGGCGTCAGGGAGTCGAGGTCGACGACAGTGCACTGACCAAATCGCTGTACTCCTCGGATGCCTCGGTTTACCGGGTACCACCGAGCGCTGTGGTGTTCCCGCGGGCCATCGACGAAATCGACGCCATCATGTCGGTCTCCACCGCACACGGCATCCCGATTACCAGCCGCGGCGCCGGCACATCGATCGCAGGCAACGCCATCGGCACCGGACTCGTGGTTGATCACAGGAGACACCTCAACGGCGTGCTTGGCGTGGACTTCGAGAGCAACCGGGCTCGAGTACAGGCGGGCGCCGCACACGCGACGCTGCAGCGAGCCGCAGCCCCGTACGGTCTGCGTTTCGGTCCAGATCCGTCCTCCCACTCTCGATGCACGATCGGCGGAATGATCGGAAACAACGCATGCGGTTCGCGGGCTCTGGGGTACGGACGCACCAGCGACAACGTGTACGGCCTGCATGTGGTGACCGGTACGGGTGAGCACCTCCGCCTCGGAAGCCTCGCAGACGGATCCAGCGACGGGTCATCTGTTCTGCGGGGATTGCAAACCACCACGATGAACTCGCTAGCCACCATCCGCACCGAGTTCGGCCGGTTCGGGCGGCAAGTCTCGGGCTACGCGCTTGAAAACCTGCTTCCTGAGAACGGCTTCGACGTCACGAAAATGTTGGTGGGCAGCGAAGGAACGCTGGCAACGGTAGTGGAGGCCGATATCCGTCTCGTTGCCGACGCTGCGCACAAAGTCATGGTCGTGCTTGGATTCCCCGACATGATCGCCGCTGCCGCCGCGGTCCCGGCGATCCTTCCATTTTCTCCGGTTGCCTGCGAAGGCCTCGACCGTCGCATCACGAACGCAGTCGCGGACAGGTCGGCTGCAGTACGCGACCTTCCAGAGGGCGCCGGATGGCTGTTCGTCGAAGTGGTCGGCGAAGAGAAGTCTGCCCTCGCCGCTGTGGCCGACGCTGTGGCCGACGCCAGCCGGGCCTTGGACCATCGGGTCGTGACCTCGTCGGCGCAAATGGCTGCCCTGTGGAAGATCCGTGAAGACGGGTCTGGTCTGGTCGCACGTACGTCCACAGGCCGCCCCGCCCACGCAGGATGGGAAGACGCGGCAGTGCCTCCGCAGCACCTCGCGGATTATCTGACTCGTTTCGAAGAGTTGCTCACCGGCCACGGGTTCACGGGTGTCCCATACGGTCACTTCGGGGACGGGTGTGTACACGTACGCATCGACTTCGACCTCGACGACAGTGGGGGTCGCCGGCGCTATCGGGACTTCCTCGACGATGCAGCGACACTCGTGGCCAAATACGGGGGATCAATGTCGGGTGAACATGGTGACGGTCGAGCGCGCGGCGAGCTGCTCGCGCACATGTACTCGGCTGCAGCCATCGACGTCTTCCGGAAGGTCAAGGCGCACTTTGATCCCGAGAACCTGCTCAATCCCGGAATCGTTGTCGATCCCGTTCCGGTGGAGGCCGATATCCGCTACACGACGCCACTGCCCCTGGCGCGCTCCGCGGCGTTCAGCTATCCGGACGACTCGGCCGGTCTCTTCGATGCCGTGCACCGCTGCACGGGCGTCGGACGATGTGTCGCAGCGAACCCGGCACCTGACAGCGTCATCTGCCCATCCTTCCAGGCCACGAGGAACGAGAAGGACTCCACTCGCGGGCGGGCACGGGTGCTCCAAGACGCGGTGTCGGGAAAGCTCGGTCCGAACGGTTTGCAGTCTCCGGAAGTAGGCGATGTGCTGGACCTGTGTTTGGGCTGTAAGGGGTGCAAGTCGGACTGCCCGACCGGTGTCGACATGGCCAAGTACAAAGCCGAGGTGCTCAACGCTCGGTATGCCGGGCGGCTGCGCCCGCGTTCGCACTACTCGCTCGGCTGGCTGCCGTTGTGGTTGCGTCTCGCGCRTCGCCTCCCAGCACTGTTCAACGGCCTCAGCAGCGTAGAGCCTCTGCACCGGCCGCTGATGTGGTTCGCGGGTATCGACGCACGACGCTCCATCCCTCAGTTGGCCGCGTCCACCGACAGGGCCGCGTTCAAGGCTGCGGTGAAGACTGGACCACCGGGTGTCGGAAAGTACACGCCAGGTCGAGAGGTCGTTCTCTTCGTCGACACCTTCAGCTCGAGCTTCAATCCGCGGGTGGTAACAGCCACCATCGACCTTCTGAACGACGCGGGATACGCGGTCCATCTGCCCGCAAGCGAGGTGTGCTGCGGACTGACGTGGACTTCGACCGGCCAACTCGACGGAGCGCGGCGGCGGCTGCGGCGCACGGTTGACGTGTTGTATCCCTATGTACAGCGTGGCGCCACCGTGCTGGGAATCGAACCGTCCTGTACCGCCGCGCTGAGATCTGATCTGGTCGAGCTCGTCGACACCTCGGACGCGGCACAGGTGTCCTCGGCAGTGCGTACCTTGGCCGAACTACTCTCTGCGGACGCCGATTACACCCCGCCAGACCTCTCAGGCCTGGAGATCACCGCGCAGCCCCACTGTCATCACCATGCCGTGATCGGCTGGGACGCCGACCGTGCACTTCTGGAGCGAGCCGGCGCCAAGGTAACGACGGTCGGTGGTTGCTGTGGCCTGGCCGGAAACTTCGGTGCCGAACGTGACCACTACGAGGTGTCCGTAGCGGTAGCCGAGACGCAGCTCCTCCCGGCGCTGCGCACCCTCCCCCCTCAGGCCGTTGTCCTTGCCGATGGATTCTCCTGCCGCACCCAGATCGACAACCTCCACCCCGCCACCGAGGTGCTCCACCTTGCCGAGCTCCTCGCCGGCCGCTGACCTTCACTAAGGTCAGAGACAAACTCTGCCCGCCCACCGAGCCGGTGGGCGGGCAGAGTCAAGTAGTTACTCGAGCTCTGCAGATCAGTAGCAGACGACCGAGCGGAGGCCGCGTCCGACCTTCATCTCCTCGAACGCATGCGGCACGTCGCCGAGCTCGATCCGACGTCCCACCAGCTTGTCCAGGGGAAGCCGACCCGACATGTACAGTTCCGCCAGCATCGGGAAGGTAAGCGACGGGGTGGAACCGCCGTAGCTGCATCCCACGACCGACTTGCCGTTGAGGGTCACGTCGAGCAGGTTCAAAGGCAGGGCCGTACCGCCCGATGGCATGCCCACCAGAACTGCGGTTCCTGCGGCACATGTCATCGACACGCACTGCTCGGCGGTGTCCACCCGCCCCGCTGCCTCGAAGGCGTACTCGACGCCGCCGTCGGTCAACTCCCTAATCTGCTCCACGACCGTTCCGTCGGCGGCATTTATGACGTGCGTTGCACCGACCGCCTTGGCTGCTGCCAACTTCTCGTCGGACATGTCGACTGCAATGATCGGGTTGGCGCCGGCAAGTGCAAGGCCCATCACCACCGATAGTCCGACACCTCCACATCCGACAACCGCGGCGGAACTCCCCGCCGGCACTTTGCCTGTATTGAGCACCGCCCCGATTCCGGTGGTTGCAGCACACCCGATGAGTGCGGCGATCTCGAACGGAAGCTCGGCGGGGATCGTAATGGCGCCGGACTCCGGCACCACCGCGTACTCGGCAAAGCTGCCGACGTTGAGGAAGGCGTGAATGCTGGCACCTGCTCGGCGGATGCGGGTGGTCCCGTCCGCCATAACCGCGTCGTTGGCGGTAGTGTCGCGGCACGCCCACTGCCGACCGCTGACGCAGTACTTGCACTTGAGGCAGGGAGCGAACCAGGACAGTGCGACGTGCTCCCCGACTCGGTCTGGGGATACTCCGGGGCCGACCGATTCAATAATTCCGGCCCCCTCATGGCCGAGAACCGTCGGAACCTTTGAGCCCCAGTCTCCGTTGGCGACGTGCAGGTCGGAGTGACACACGCCGCTGGCCTTCAGCCGCACGCGGATCTCGCCCGGGCCCGGCGCCTGGATGTCCACGACGTCTAGTTCGAGGTTCCCTTGGGCAGTGAACACGAGCGCGTTGGCCGTAATCGAGTTCATGATTGTCCTTCGTCGAGATGGCAGTCGAGGATGACAGGGCGGGCTCCAGAGGGGATTCGGGAAACGATGGCCAACCCTTGCCAATCGTTTGGAACGATACCTGAAGGCCRCGCTGCAGTCGATGGTTGAGCATCGGATTGCGTAGCGAATCAACAGCCTTGGATCTTGGGATGTCACACGCGGCTGCAGCTGCGGCAGCGCGCAAATTTCGCGCGGCGTTCGGCTCCAGGTGTCGGTTGTTGCGGACATATCTAAGGACGAAAGTGACGCGCCGGCGAGACTGAGGGCGGGGGAGCATCTGTTGCAGAACTGTTTCATTAGCTCAGCTTCAATTGCGTCCACGTAAACACTCACTCTCGGACTTGTGTGCGACACACATCACAGCTATGGTCGATACCAATCGATTGGCAAAGCGATCAGTGATGAGGATGAAAGCCGCCACACCAGGACAGGCGAGAGTCCGACCAAATTGCACTGCGATGTGAGCATCCCCCAGTAACCGCGGACGCGACGGTCACCCCACCGGCGGGCCGTCCCGCAGCGTCGACAGGAGAAGAAACATGAAGAAGCCTATCTCTGCAGCAGCGTTCGCCGGGAGCGTTGCTCTACTCACCGCGTGTGGCGCGTCGCCTGGAGCGGAAGATGCGATGACATTTGTGTCGTGGGGGGGCGACGGTCAGGCGCTTCAGGAGCAGTACTGGACCGATCCGTTCGCGGAGCAGAACGGCATCACGGTGGTTCAGGACTCGCCGACCGATTACGCCAAGCTTCAGGCAATGGTGCAGTCGGGCAACGTTTCCTGGGACGTCGTACAGGTGGCTACCGACGTCGCTGTCGCCAAATGTGGTGAACTGCTCGAACCGATTGACCGGACCGTTGTCGACATGTCACAGATCGATCCGGATCTGATCTTCAGCGACTGCGGGCTGCCGGTGCTGCAGCAATCGTTCGTGATGGTCTACAACGAGGACCTATTCGGCAACAATCCACCCACCTCGATTGCGGACTTCTTCGACACCGCGAAGTACCCGGGTAAGCGGGGGATGTGGGATTATGCAGTGCCAGGACAGCTAGAGCTTGCTCTCATGGCAGACGGTGTCGCGCCCGAGAATCTCTACCCACTCGACTACGAGCGCGCGATGGCGAAGTTGGCCACATTGCGGAACGACGTCTCGTGGTACGGGACGACTGCCCAGTCGACCGAGCAGCTCAACTCGGGCGGGGTTGCGATGGCGTTGGTATATAGCGGCCGGGCGCATACCGCCGCGAAGGACGGCGCACCGTACGCGCCCGTGTGGAACACCGCGATGCGAGCAACGGATCAGCTCACCATCCCAAAGGGGGCTCCCAACAAGGAGGCGGCACAGAAGTTCCTCTCCTACATCGCGACGCCCGCGCCACAGGAGCAGTTGGCGGAAGCAGTTCCGTACGCACCGACCGTCGAAGGCTCCAGTGTCGAACTGGACGAGCTCGGCAGGAAGTTCTCTGCGACAGAGTCCGGCCATCTGGATGACACGCACATCGTAGACATGAAGTGGTGGAGCGAGAATAACGACCGAGTTGACCAGGCATGGCTTACCTGGCAGGCGGGCTGACGCCATGACACTTACAGCTGACGTCGACGGTCGCCACTCCAGCGACGCTCGACCCAACGGCGAAGGGGAATCGTCGTCGCGACCCAAGCACCGCAGGAGGCTGCCATCGGACTGGCTCTGGCTGGCGCTACCGGCGTTGGCGATGATCACGGTGCTCTTCGCCTGGCCGACGTTCGAGGCGCTGCGGCGGGGCTTCACGGATTTCCAGGCTCCCCAGGTCGGCGGATTCGACAACTTCACGTGGTTTCTCGGCGAATCAGTGAACGTCACCATTCTTGTCCGAACTTTGGTCACAGGTGTGGCGATCACGATCGGATGCCTCCTGATCGCCTACCCCTACGCCTACCTCATCACCGTCGCGAAGCCGATGTGGCGAACGGTTCTCCTCGGTGTGGTTCTGGTGCAGTTCTGTTCGTCGCCCGTGGCATTGACGTTCGCCTGGGTGATCCTGTTGCAGGACAATGGACCGGTGGACCAGCTCGGTCGTTCTCTGGGGCTGGAACAGCTGCAACTCTCGGGATCGGTACCCGGCGCGACCATCGCGATGATTCAGGCGATGCTTCCGTTCATGGTGCTGCCGCTGTATGCGACGATGAGCAGAATCGACATGAGTCTTGTGCGTGCCGCACACACCCTGGGCGCTCGTCCTGCCGTCGCATTCTTGAAGGTGTATTTTCCGCTCTCGATTCCGGGGGTTCTGGCGGGAAGCCTCTTGGTCTTCGTCATCTCGCTCGGCTTCTACGTCACCCCGGACCTACTGGGATCGCCCAACCAGGTACTTCTGTCACAGTTCCTCTATACACAAATCAGCACGCTGTTGTCCTGGGGTCGTGGCGGTGCCATAGCTGCAGTCATGATCGTGGCCACCGCGGTTCTGTTGCTCGCAGGAAGACGGTTCGTCGGGCCGGCAATCACGTCCCTGGGCACCGACTCGAGGGAGAGTTAATTCGTGTCGCGCATAGCTCCAAGCAGGTTTCTGCTGGCCGTCTGGGCAGCCATCGTGTTCGTATGGATTGTGGCGCCGATCGTCGTCGTGACGATCGTGAGCTTCACGAGCGCGGGAAGCTTTGTGTTCCCGCCTCCTGGATGGTCACTGCAGTGGTACGAGAACTTTTTCCAGAACGCCAAGTGGTACAACGCCTTTTTGAACTCCCTGCAAACAGCCACCATCGTCATGGTCCTGGCGACAGTCCTAGGCACTATAGCTGCGCTGGGGCTCCATCGGTCCAAGTCGCGGCGTCTGGTCGCAGGTATCCAGTCGATCATTCTCCTTCCCACCGTTGTTCCCGCTGTCGTCGCCGGCATCGGAATGTACTCGATGTTCCTCCAGTGGCGGATCTCCGGCACTGTCCTCGGTTTCGTTCTGGCTCACGTAGTGCTCGTGCTGCCGTTCGTGGTGATCAGCGTGACCTCTTCACTACAGAGTCTGGATCGAAGCCTCGAACAGGCTGCGGCCTCGTGCGGCGCACCGCCGGTGACGACTTTCATGCTGGTGACGCTCAGAATCATCCTGCCCGGTGTGGCGACKGGCGCTTTGCTGGCCTTCCTGGGGTCCTTCAACGAAACCCTCGTGTCGATCTTTCTCGCCTCGCCGCTTCAAACCACCCTTCCGGTCCAGATGTATTCGAGCGTCGCAAGGGACTCGGATCCGACAATCGCTGCAGCATCAGCGTTGGCGAGCGGCGTGACTGTGGCGCTGTTCCTTGCTGTCATCGCCGTACGTATCACAAGGAGTAAGAAGAATGCGGTCTGAAACGCACAGCGGGGCGGGCGTTGCCCTTGACCTCGTAGGCCTCAGCAAAAACTACGGCAAGAATGRCGTGGTCAAGTCGGTCGATCTGTCCATTAAGCCGGGCGAGTTTGTCACCCTGCTGGGCCCCAGTGGGTCCGGAAAGACGACGACGCTCAGCATGATCGCCGGTTTCACTCCAGCGACAGCGGGAGAGATCCTGCTCGGAGGAGAGTCGATCAGCTCTCGTCCGCCGCATCGTCGCAACATCGGCGTGGTTTTTCAGAACTATGCTCTATTCCCGCATATGACGGCATCGGAGAACATCGCCTTCCCACTCAAGCGGCGGAAGATGACTCGGGCACAGATCAAGGAGAAGGTCGGTCTGGCACTCGATCTCGTGCATCTCCGAGAGTTCGGTGATCGCTACCCGAAGCAGCTCTCTGGCGGTCAACAGCAGCGAGTCGCCCTAGCCAGGGCCGTGGTATTCGACCCTCCGATTCTCCTCATGGACGAACCGCTCGGCGCACTGGACAAGAAGCTGCGTGACTCCCTCCAAGGGGAGATCCGCCGCATTCACCGAGAGCTTGGCGTCACCATCATGCTCGTCACGCATGATCAGGAAGAGGCGCTGACGCTGTCGGATCGTATCGCGGTGTTCAACGAGGGCAGGATCGAGCAGTGCGACACGGGTGAAACCCTGTACCGTCGGCCGGCCAGCCGTTTCGTGGCGAACTTCCTCGGTGAGTCGAACATCTTCACCGGACCCGCTGAGGACATCGGCAATGAGGCTGTCGTCGCCATCGGCGACTCACGAGTTCGCGTCGAAAGAACGGATGCTCCGATCGGAGTGTCGGCGTCCTTCCTCCTGCGACCGGAGGTCTGCCGAGTCGGCGCTTCGAACTGCACGAATGCCTCCGACGGATGCTCGCTGCCGGGCGTGGTGGCGGATCTTGTCTACCTCGGCGCCACCCGCCGCTTGGAAATCGATGTTCCGGGGCACGGCCGGATCACGGTGCGAGAGCCTGCGGTGACCGGCGATCAGCTTCGCCGCGGCGACGACGTCACCATCTCGTGGGACTTCGGTGCTGCAACGCTTCTGCCGGATGCGCAGAGCAGCGCGGAGCGGGAACTGGCGACGCCCGCCCTCACCTGACCGTGATCGGGAGAGGGCTCTGCCCCTGATTGGGGTGTGGACCATGAACATACTGCACACTGGTGCACGAAAGGACTGAACGATGACTATTACCGCGTCTTCAGAAATTGCAATCAAGGATCTGCCGAACGTTGGTTTACCGCGTGATGCCTATGTCAGCCCGGACTGGTTCCAGCGGGAACTGGACACATTCTTCCTCAAGCGGTGGCACTATGTCGGGCACATATCGCAGCTTGCAAACCCGGGTGACTTCATCAAGTTCGACTTCGTCGACTACTCGGTGATCGTGACCAAAAATCGTTCCGGTGACCTGAACGCCCTTCACAATGTCTGTCGTCACCGGGGATCACGCCTCGTGGATGCGGAGGAAGGGAACTGCAAGCGTGCCATCGTGTGTCAGTACCATGCGTGGTCCTTCGATCATGACGGAAAGCTCATGTCCGCGCCTCGCATGCATGCTGACTTCGACAAGTCCGCCTATCCGCTAAAGAGGGCAGCAGTGGACGTCTGGGCTGGTCTGGTGTTCGTCAATTTCAGTGAAAACCCGGAAACCACCGTCGCGGAGCATCTCGCCGCAGCAGATCTGAGCCAGTACAGGCTCGAGCACACTCGGGTGGCATGGGACGTGAAGAAGATTCTGAATTGCAACTGGAAAGTGCTGTGGGAGAATGGCTTAGAGTGCTATCACTGTGCTGTGAACCATCCTGAGGTCAGTAAGGTAGTTCGCGTCGAGCGCGACGGGCCGCTCGGGGACACGATCCCCGACGGGGACTTCGACTGGACCGATAACTACCCGCTCCTGGACGAGTCGTTGACGATCGACGGCAAGTTCGGTGTCAAGAAGATGCTCGGCGATCCCGACAGCCCGCCGACCCAAGCCTCGTACGTGTCTTGGCACACGGGTTCGCTGGAGATGGTCGTCCTGCCCGACTTTGTCAAAATTACGACCTACAAGCCACTTACCCCAACGACGACCGAGTCCCGCGTCATCGGCCTTGTGAACGCAGACGCAATCGAGGGCGTCGACTACGACCTCGCGCATCTGCGCGAAGTCGGCATTGTCACCCGTCAACAGGATGACGACCTGTGTGAGTTGATCCAGCGTGGTCTCAAGTCTCCCGCATACGAGCCTGGTCCTTACAACGATGTCTACGAGACCATCAACCGCAATTTCAAGCGGCTATACCTCGAGGCGATTGGGCGATAGTCGTGGCCGAGGCGTGCTCACGCACGCCTCGGCGCACGTCCGTGTCACGTTATGAGAGCGATGGTGAACTGGTGAGCGACAGCGGAGGTGTCACGGTGAAGCCTGCCCGTGCTGACCGCACGTCCGATATGGCGGTGCTGGTGAACGAGCGTCTAGATGTCGCGGACGACGTCATAGCCCTCACCCTTACGCCGGCGCCAGGTACCGACGGGTTGCCGGCGTGGGGGCCCGGCGCTCATATCGACGTCGTTATCAGCGATTCTGTGACTAGGCAGTATTCGTTGTGCGGTGACCCCCGCGATCGCGATAGGTATCGCATTGCGATTCTGCGGGTGGCGGATGGCCGCGGCGGATCGCAACTGCTTCACGATATTGCGGTTCCGGGGCGCGAGCTGATAGTCCGCGCACCGCGGAATCACTTTGAATTGGTTCCCGCGGAAAGCTATCTCTTCGTCGCCGGCGGGATCGGCATCACCCCGATTTTAGCGATGATCGCCAGCGTTGAGCGAACCGGATCAGACTGGAAGTTGCTGTACGGAGGTCGGACTCGGGCCTCGATGGCCTACAGGGACGAATTGGCGGCATACGGCGACCGGGTCGTCCTCCAGCCACAAGACGAGTTCGGACTGCTCGATCTCCACGGAGTTCTGTCGAACACGCCACGGGGTGCGGAGGTGTACGCATGCGGTCCCGAGCCGCTGTTGACGGCCCTTGAGGCGGCATGCTCGCATCAGGGAAGGGCAGCGCCCCATTCGGAGCGGTTCAGTCCCAAAGTCATCGAGAATGCCCTGGACATCCAATTTGAGGTTCGCCTTGAGCGCAGTGACCGCACCGTTATCGTGCCTGCGGGGCGTTCCGTACTGGAAGCTCTTGAGGCGGATGGATTGGCGCCAGCGTTCACGTGCCGCGAGGGGACGTGCGGAACCTGCGAAACCGTTGTTCTGGCGGGGCGCGTCGACCACCGTGACTCACTCCTGTCAAACGAGGAGAAGGAAGCGAACGACACCATGATGATCTGTGTCTCGCGTTGTCACGATACGCGGTTGGTGCTGGATCTCTAAGACTTGGAGTCCTGTGGCGTGCCGGGGTGTTCGATGATCGTCGTCGGGCACCCCGGTGCAGAGGGGCTACTCCCGTGTATGCGGACCGAGCGTCCATCGTCGGGGACGCACGTCGTGTACATCCGGCGAGTTTCGAGAATTGCCCAATTCCGCGCGCGAACTCATGTCACGGATGATTGAGTCTGCACTGTCCAGAACTCGTGTGCATCGACGTCGGCGGCGAGGAAAGTCTCCACCACGATGAAGTTATAGAAGACATGACTGGGCCCCATTCTCAATTCCAACGAATTCCTCGCCTGCGAGGTGTTCCATCGCTGACCGAGGAGCAGGCCCTTGTTGACGATTGGAGGCTCGAGTACAACAGTTACCGACCACAGGGATCGCTCGAGTTCCGATCACCCGAGGCGTACCCCGCTTGAGCACTTCGATCAACTGATTCGTGCTGCAGGACCGAAACGCCTGCGTCGCAAGGGCCTCTGAGGTGAACTCGTCGACGATATGGAGGAACCGCACCTGTCGGCCGTCGACCGTGGTATCGACCTGGAAGTCCAACGCCAACATCTGGTCCGGATCCGTGGCCCGCAACCGTTGATTGCGACCCTCGCCGATTCGGCGTTTCTAGCGAACTTTGACCGGACGTCTCAAGCCTTCCTCGGGCCACAATCTCTGTGTGCGCTTATGGTTCACGGCCAAGCCTTCTGCTCGACATAGGGCGCGGGCTCTGCGTCAGTCCCTTCCGGTAGCTCTCGTGAACGGGCCACCCATGTCTTCGCCCGAGGGTCGCGCGAGCTGTTGCGGGAACCTCTCCGGCGCCGCCGCGACTGGTGAAGCCACTATCAGACAACCGCCCAAGCGTTACCGTGTCGTCGTCGATCGCGAGTTCGGAGAACCGACGCAACAGTGGTACCAACTCGGGCAGTGTCGGTGCCAGGCGCTTGCCGGCGGGCATTCCCAGAAGAATACCAGCGCCGCAATGACCTTCGGTCCGTATTTTGCGGGCCGAGGTGCGCGTGCTGTGACGACGCGAGGGATCAACACCGTATGTAGTACCTATGCGAGCGTGGTCACGGTTCCAGCCGGTCGTGCGACACAGTTCGTCGAGGATGATTCCCTGGCGACCTTGTCGGCCCGCGTGTAGCGGGTCGCGATCGTCTTCGGCACAGCTTTGCGCTCGGCCCTCGACAGTCCCATCATCCGGCCCTACCGCCACCACCCGAACTCCCGACCGACACGCCGCTACGCGGGCATTATCAGGTGAGGCAACGAATGGACCTACGCGGGATTTCCGATGAGTCAACGCGGAGCCTTGCTGCGGGCGCCTTTGCGGCGGTAAAGTCGGCACCAATCGATTGGCAAGATGCGGCTGATGCCCCTCGGCCTTCCGGTTTTCCACGCTTCAGTCGTTCCTCGACATGCGCTCGACCGCCGTCGCCGGAATCGGCTCGACCGACACATCAATCGCGAGAGGATCGCCGAGTGAAATTCCCCAGTCTGCGGCGTATTAGACTGTGTCTCAGTGTGGTTGTCGTCCTCGCCAGTGTTGCCGTAGGGTGCACTGCGGAATCCTCCGAGGGCCCCCTCAAGACGCCTTCGTCTGGAGAAGGTTGGGAACTGGGCCCTGCGACGTACGGACAGGTCGTTTCCGACAACATTCCGGTGCGAATGGATGACGGTGTCGTCCTCGACGCGACCGTCAAATATCCAGCAGATGTGGCTACCGGAGAACGCGCTCCGGGAACTTTTCCCGTAATAGTGAATATTACGCCGTACGCTCCCGATACCGAGCCGTATGCGGTCGAACACGGCAAACTATTCACACAGCATGGATACATCTTTGCCAGTGTTTCGATCCGAGGTACCCAAGACTCGGGCGGTAGTTTTGGACTCTTTTCCGGGCGCGATGCTGCCGACGGTGTGGAGATCGTCGAGTGGGCGGCGCGAAAATTGGACGGCTCTAATGGCGCGGTGGGCGGCTACGGCTGTTCCTACCCTGGCATGGCACTGATTGCCACAGCCGGCATGGTTGGTAAGGGCTCGCCTCTAAAGGCCATCATCCCGGCGTGCACTGGATGGGACTACATTCGCGAGATGTCGCTCGTAGGAGGTATTCCGACAGGTGATTCGGTCCTTTATGATCAAATGGGCGAGTTCGTAGGGAACCAGCCTTCCGCCCGAGATGCTTTCGGTGTAGTGGCAAACGATTTGCGCACGGGTGGGCCGGCCGCCTACAACGAGTTCTGGCAAGAACGCCAGCCGATTGGCTATGCAACAAAGATCGTCGATAACGACATTCCGACGCTTTTGTGGACGGGCTGGAGTGATGTCGGGCGACGTGGAGCCTTGGAAATGTATGCGGCAATGCAGAATGCAGCTGTCCGCGTGGAGTCAACCAACGGTCCTGCTTTCTCTGACTCGGCATCGGGAAAGTACCAGCTGATCGTAGGCCCTTGGCACCACACTGAAGGTCTGGACCCTGCCGTCATGCTGAGATGGTACGACACTTGGCTCAAGGATGAGGCGACTGGCATCGACCGCACGGAGCAGCCTATGCATCTGTACGAGCAGGGAAGCGAACGCTGGATTAACGCGGCGTCCTACCCATTGGACTCCGATTATGACCCGTTCTACCTTGGCCCAGCCGCCACCTTGGCGAACGGCCTCGCGACCACCCCGGGGCGCGAAACGATTGCTTGGACGCCACCAACCGAATCTGATGGAGTTCTGAATTTTACGACAGCACCATTCACCAATGGCGTGACTTTAGCCGGTCCCTCAAGTGTCGAGGTCTTCGCCCGAACCAACACCACGAATCTCGCACTGATAGCGACTCTTTTGGACGTCGCGCCAGACGGCACTGAAATTCCGATCACTTTCGGTGTCGTTCTCGGCAGCCAGAGTGCTCTAGATTCCGATCACACGTGGCGCGACAGCAACGGGACACTCATTCGGCCCTACGCCACCCAGTCTCAGGATACGTACCTGACGCCGGGACAGCAGCAACTGTTCAGTATTCCGTTGCACCCGAATCTTTGGTCGGTCGAGCCTGGGCACGCTCTGCGCATCCGATTCACCACTCAACCCTCCGCCCAGGATTGCGACATCGACGGCGGTGTGGGAGTGCTACTCCCGTGCCGGCCGAATGATCCTCAGCGGGCTTCGCTCGCTGGTGGCATCTTCGACATCGAGTGGTCGGCGGATGACCCTTCTGCGGTTAACCTTCCTCTGCTCCCTTATCGATGTTTTGAGACATCAACTGCAAGAGCAACGTCAGGCAGTCACGGCGCAGTCATCCCGGTAGAGTGGTCCTCCTCTGAGAATCACTGCTAGGGCATGTCGGGGGGCGACCCCGACGACATCTCCCTCTTTCACCGATGACGTTCTCCCCGATGATGACGCTGTCTCCGTCGATGCTGGTGTCGGCGTCGCAGCCGAACGAGTTGACTCGGAGCCAGCCGCTAGCTGCACCCCGTGTAGCGGACTACTTGCGGCCTACGGTGCCTTGCGTAGGCGAGAGCCTGCTAAGGCTCGGGTCGTGAGAGGGCCGACCTGAGCAGTCAACAGGCCAGTGCCTCCAGGTAGGTCAGGAGGGCGGTGATCGCGATGGCCAGTCCGATCGCGATCGTTCCCGCTCGTTCATTGTTGTCGGCACCGTTCCCAGTCATCGGTGTCCTTCCGTCCGTACTTCGTCACCCCGGTTCGGCAACCGCGGTGCGGTGCGGGCGTGTCGTCGCGAGAAGGGTTTTGTCCGTGCACCTGTGGATGTGTCTCGGTGTCCCTGCCGTCACGCGTCGAGGTTGATGGTGATAGGGACATGCCGGCGTGCGTAGTCGGTGCACGCCGGCATCTCGGTGGGTCCTCTGTGGGGGTACGAGCACTCAACCGGGTCCGGTCACTGCCCGCCCACCCGTTAGGTGAGGTTCTGGGTGTAGAACTCGGTCAACTTGTCGAAGGGGATCATGTCGACCCGGTCGTAGAGGTCGACGTGACCGGCACCGGGCACGATCATCAGTTCCTTGCGGTCACCGGCGAGGCGGTAGGCCTCTTCGGTGAACTCGCGTGAGTGCGCGTTTTCGCCGGCGATGAACAGCATCGGGCGGGGCGAGATGGTCTCGATGTCGTTGAAGGGGTAGAAGTTCATGAACTTGACGTTGCTCGACAGCGTCGGCTGGGTGGTGGTGTCGGGGCTGTTGCCGCGCGCGGTGCGGTAGAAGTCGTAGAACTCGCGCTCGATCGGGCCGGACTGATCGGTCAGCTGTTCGGGTGTGCCGCCGGTGTATTCGGTGGGTCCGCCGGTGAATTCGATGTCTCGCTGGGCTGCGGCTTGCGCCAGGGCGGCGTTGCGCTGATCGAGGGTGACCGAGTGGCCCACCCCGTTGCGGGTGGCACMGCCCATGTCGTACATGCTGACCGTGGCGACGGCCTTGATGCGGGGGTCGATCTTCGCGGCGCTGATGACGAAGCTGCCGCTGCCGCAGATTCCGAGCGCGCCGATGCGTTCGGTGTCGACGAAGGACTGGGTGCGCAGGAAGTCCACGCCGGCGCTGAAGTCCTCGGTGTAGATGTCGGGGGCGACGGCGTTGCGGGGCTCGCCGGCGCTGTCACCCCAGAACGACAGGTCCAGCGAGAGCGTCACGAAACCCTGCTCGGCCATCTTGGTGGCGTAGAGGTTGGCGCTCTGCTCCTTGACCGCGCCCATCGGGTGCCCGACCACCATGGCGGCGTTCTTGGTGTTGCGGTCGAGGTTTTTGGGGACGAACAGGTTGCCGGAGACGTCCATCCGGTACTGGTTCTTGAATGTCACCTTCTCCATGGTGACCTGGTCGCTGGTGTAGAAGTTGTCGGCACCTTGGGACAGATCACCGGAGGCCAGGTTCGCGACCGGCGAGGCAGGATCTGCCGATGAGGTGGGCGAGTCGGCGGCCGAGCAGGCCGAGGCGGCCAGGACGGCGAGCGTGGCAATACCGGCGCCGGCCAGCTTCATTGAGCGGTGAGTGCCTCGCCGTGTGCGGGGGGTGTTCATCGTTGTTGTGCTCCTTGTGGTGTCGTGTCAGAGGGTGAGCAGCGTTTTGATGGCGCGGCGCTCGTCCATCGCCTGGTAGCCCTCGGCCGCCTGGTCCAGCGGGAGGGTGAGGTCGAAGACCTTGCCGGGGTCGATCTCGCGGCGCCAGATCAGGTCGATCAGCTCCGGCAGAAAGCGGCGGACGGGTGCGGGGCCGCCCATCAGGTGAATTTCGGCGAAGAACAGTTGGTTGGCGGGCAGGGTGACACCGTCGTGGGAGACGCCGACGTAGCCGACGTGCCCGCCGGGCCTGGTCGAGCGGATGGCCTGCAGCATCGACTCCTCGGTGCCGACGGCTTCGATGACGCTGTGTGCGCCGAGCCCGTCGGTGAGTTCCTTGATCGCGGCGACGCCCTCGTCGCCGCGGGATTCCACGATGTCGGTGGCACCGAATTGGCGGGCCAACCCTTGGCGGTCGGCGTGCCGGGACATGGCGATGATCCGTTCGGCGCCGAGCTGTTTGGCGGCGAGCACACCCATCAGGCCGACGGCACCGTCCCCGACCACGGCCACGGTCTTGCCGGGTCCGGCCTCGGCGGCGACGGCGGCGAACCAGCCCGTCCCGAGGACGTCGGAAGCGGCCAGCAGCGAGGGAACCAGGTCTTGGTCCGGCTGACCGGGCGTGGCGACGAGCGTTCCGTCGGCGTAGGGGATGCGGGCTTTCTCTGCTTGGGTGCCGATGTCTCCGGCGACGAAGGAGCCGTGTACGCAACGGGATTGGTAACCGGCTCGGCAGATCTCGCAGGTGTTGTCGGAGACGGCGAACGACCCGACGACGAAGTCGCCGACTTTCAGGGTCCTCACGGCCTCACCGATTTCCTCCACGACGCCGACGTACTCGTGTCCCATCAGGGTGTGGTCGACCGGTTCCACACCCCGGTATGGCCACAGGTCGGATCCGCAGATGCAGGTCGCGGTGATCCGGATGATCGCGTCGGTCGGCTCGATGATCTTCGGGTCTTGCCGCTCGACGACGCGAACATCGCCGGGGGCATACATCACTACTCCACGCATGGTGGTCCTCTTCTGTCGTTGGGGGTCAGCGGGCGGTGTAGCCGCCGTCGATGGGCAGGGCGACGCCGACGACGAAGCTGGCGCCGGGGCTGCACAGCCACAGCACGGCGGCGGCCATTTCGTCGGCGGTGCCCAACCGGCCGATGGGTTGGTTGGCGGCGGCTTCGTCGGGGTCGAGGTCGCCGGAGGCGATCATGTCGGTGACCAGTGGGGTTTCGATGGTGCCGGGACAGATCGCATTGATCCGGATGCCGCGGGGCGCGTATTCGAGTGCGGCCGAGCGGGTCAGACCGATGACACCGTGCTTGGCGGCGTGGTAGGCGGCCCGGCTGGGGAGCCCCACGAGGCCGCCGAGGGAGGAACAGTTGACGATCGCGCCGGAGCCTTGGGTGCGCATGTGGGCGAGTTCGTGTTTCATGCAGGCCCACACCCCGCACAGGTTGATGCCGGTGACGCGGTCGAAGGTTTCGGCTGGCTCGTCGGCGGCATCGGTGGCGGGGGCTTGGATTCCGGCGTTGTTGTAGGCGAAGTCCAGTCGACCGAACGTTTCGACCGTCGAGGTGACCGCGGCGGCGACCTTGGTCTCGTCGGAGACGTCGCAGTGCACGGTCAGGACCTGGTGCCCGGTGTCACGCAGCTCGGTGGCCGCGGTGTTCAGCGCGTCGTCGTCGACATCGGCGAGAGTCACCGCGGCACCGGATTCGGCGAACGCCCGCGCTGTGGCACGTCCCATGCCGGAACCGGCGCCGGTCACGAAGGCGACCTGGCCGGTGAAGTCGTACGTCGGGTTCACGATGATGTTCCTTTCATTGGGGTGGTCAGGCTGCGCTGATGGTGAGGGTGTCGGTGCCGTCGGCGCGGATGATGGCGTCGAGTCCGGTGTCGATCTCGCCGATCATCACGATCCCGGGATCGGGAATCGTGAACCCGTCTTCGCGGTAGTAGATGGCCAGGTCATTGCTGGGTGCCCAGTAGCCGAGTTGTCCTGCGCGGTAGCTGCTCTGGCCCGCACCGTCGGCGAGCTCGCGAGGCAGCGGTCCGGCCTTCTCGCGACCGCCGAGGTCGTGCAGGGTGATCGTCACTGGTAGCAGGGAGGCGAAGTCTCGTGCGGCGGCGTTGTCGTAGAGTCGTGCGGTTGCCTCCGTCGCGCCGATCCTCAACCGAATCTGCATGAACGGTGCGTCCTGACCAGGTTGTGACGTCGCAGGTTGCGCTGTCGGTGACGCCGGCGTCGCACTGTGCGCGGCGGGGTCCGATGTGCTTGCGCAGGCGGTCAGCCCGGCTACGGCTGTCGCGAGGACGACCAGCCCGGTGATCCTGGGGCGCATGGGTTTTCTCCTCTCGATGCCGGTGTTCAGCCGCGCTCTAGCTCACTGACGTGGGGACCCGCAGCGTCTCGTCGGAAGGTTGGGGCGGCGGGTTACCGGCGGCAGGACGCGCCCGGTTGGTCGCCAGCAGTGCGATCGGTATCAGCGCGGTGGCCGTGATCGCGGCGCCGAGGACCGCCGGCCCGACCACACCCAGTGACGTCGACAGGGTGGTCGCGGCTAACGCCGTTCCGGCGGCGGTGCCGAGGTTGAAGGCAGCGGTCGCCAGCGACGAGGCCAGCCGTGAGCCATGTCCGGCGAATCGCATGGTCTGGGCGATCAGCACCGGGTTCGCCCCGAGCCCGGAGGCGCCCAGAACGACGATCACACCCACCACGATCGCCGAGTGGCTCGCGGTCGCTGCCAGGACGAGCAGCAGAACCGAGGTCACCGTCACCGCCGCGGCGATGGTCGCCAGCGGCCACCTGTCGCCGATCCGACCGGCCAGCGCGGTCCCCACCAGGGCACCCACACCGAACCCGACGAGTACCAGCGGCACCAGCGCGGCGGAGATGCCGGCGCGGTCGGTCAGCAGGGGGCTGATGAAGCTGTAGGCGCCGAGGAATCCGGCCTGCGCCAGCATGATCGCACCCAGCACCGCCCACACCCGCCACGGCCGCACTGCCGAGACCTCCGAGCGCACCGACACACTCACCGTGTCCCCGGTCGCGGTGCCCGGAGCGAACCGAACGACAGCGACGATCGCCGGAACCGCCAGCACGGCCAGCATCCAGAACGGACCCCGCCACCCGGTGAACTGGCCGGCGAAGGTGCCCAACGGGACACCGGCGACCACGGACAGGCTCAACCCGCCCGACATCACCGCCAATGCCCGCGCGCTCGCCCCGGGGCCGACGACCGCGGCCGCCACCACCGCACCGGTCGCCCAAAACGTGCCCGTCGCCAGCGCGGTGAGGACGCGGGAGGCGGTGACGACGGTGAACGAGTCGCTGACCGCGGCCACCACGTGCCCGGCGGAGAACACCATCAGCGCCCCGATCAAGGTGGCTCGGGCGGGCAACCGCAGCGTGGCCAATGCCATTACCGGTGGGCCGATGATCATGCCGACCGCGAACGCCGTGACCAGCAACCCGGCCCGGGCGATATCCACACCCAGATCCGCGGCGACGTCGGGCAACAGTCCGGCGACCATGAACTCGGTCGTGCCCATCAGGAAGATCCCGGCCGCCAGCACATACACCAGCACAGGCAGGGGAGTGCCGGTGTTCGGTCGGACAGGCGTTCGCGTGGTCATGTCACCTCGTCGATATCGAAGGATTCGGTCTCAGAGCACCTCTGCGCTCGCAGCACCCATGCAACGCCGTCAGCTGCCCGCGTGGGAGGCGAGGATTAGGGGGGTGCTGGCAGCACCCCCCTCACAGCACCTGGCATCGGCCGACGCGCGGGTCGTAGCCTCGTTTGTATGGAGTCCACCAACCGAGTCGCCGAGATCGGCCAATTCCTGGCGTCACGGCGGGCCAAGATCACCCCTGAACACGTCGGGCTGCCCGTCTACGACGCCGCCAAACGCCGCGTCCCCGGCCTACGCCGCCAAGAGGTCGCCACCCTGGCCGGGCTCTCGGTCGACTACTACACCCAGATCGAACGCGGCAAGGTCACCGGCGTCTCCGAGTCCGTGCTCGATGCCATCGCGCGTGCCCTGGAACTTGACGACGCCGAACGCTCCCACCTGTTCGACCTGCACCGCAGTGCCCTCACCAGCCCGCAACGAGTTCGCTCACGCCGCACCACCAAGGCGGTGCGTCCGATGGTGCAGCGACTCCTCGACGGCTACAACGGGCCCGCATTCGTGCGCAACGCCCGCCACGACCTCGTCGCCGCGAACCGCCTCGCCTACGCCTTCTATTCGCCCCTGTACCCGGACCAACTGCACCCCGATCCCAGCAAGGCGGTCAACTTCGTCCGGTTCTGCTTCCTCGACCCCCGCGCCCACGAGTTCTATCCCGACTGGGACCAGATGGCCGACGGCGCGGTCAACCTGTTGCGCACCGACGCCGGCCGCGACCCCTACGACCGCGGCATCTCCGACCTCGTCGGTGAACTGTCCACCCGCAGCGACGAATTCCGGGTCAGGTGGGCCAAACACAATGTGCGCCTGCACTACACCGGCACCAAAACCTTCCACCACCCCGTCGTGGGTGAGATCACCATCGGCTACGAAACAATGCCGCTGCCCGCCGACCCCGGCCTGGTCCTGACCCTCTACAGCGTCGAACCCGGCAGCCCGTCCGCCGACGCCATGACCCTGCTCGCCAACTGGGYGGCCACCACCCTCACCGCCACCGCAGCCGACCACCCGGCCCTCACCACCGGCGAATAGCGCTTCGGCGACTCCGACCTTGTCGAAAGGACAATTATGACGACCATCGCAATCATCGGGGCCGGCCGAGGGCTCGGCGCGGCAACGGCCAGACGTTTCGGGCGTGACGGATTCACTGTCGCACTGATCTCGCGCACCCAGGACAAGGTCGACCGAATCGCGGCCGAACTCGCCGAGCACGGGGTGCAGGCGGGCGGATACGCCGCAGACGTGCAGGACCGGCCGAAGCTGGCCGGCGCGCTCGATCGGGCAGCCTCCGAACTCGGCCCGATCGAGGTACTGCAGTACAGCCCGGTCCCGCGCAAGGACTTCCTGCGCCCTGTCCTGAAGACGACGGCCGCCGACCTCGCCGCGGCCGCCGACTTCTCCATCCTCGGCCCCGTCACCGCCGTCCAACAAGTGCTTCCCGGAATGCGGCAACTGGGGCGCGGGACGATCCTTCTCGTCAACGGTTCCAGCGCAGCGACACCGAACCCCAACGTGGCGGGCACCTCGATCGCCTTCGCCGGCGAATCGGCCTATGGTGCAATGCTCCACGAGGCGCTCACACCTCAGAACATTCACGTCAAACAGCTCATCATCCCCGGCGCAATCGGAGGCGGGGACCCGCTCTACGCCCCCGATGCCCTGGCCGATCAGCTCTGGAACATCCACGCCCAGCCTGGCCCCTTCCGAGCCACCGTCAGCGGAATCGGCCTGACCACGTGAGTATTCCACCGAATGACCGATAGTGGCGACTCAGCGCCGCGGGTGAGATCACCAGGCGGTCGGCGATGCCACCTCATCGACCAGTGATGACCCGTCGCGCAGCTCATCCAACTCGACGAGGCACACCGTCGGCGTAGTCGCGCTGCACAGCGGACGCGACCCGCATCGCCAGCCGCGTCTTGCCGACACCGCCGATCCCGGTCAACGTCACCAGCCGAGACCCGGCCAGCAGATTCTTCGCCTCGGTCAACTCGTGCCGGCGGCCGACGAAACTCGTCAGCTCCTGGGGAAGACTTCCCGTCGCGCCCGGCGTGGAGGAAGGCTGCGACAATCGCCCGCCGCGCCAGGTCGGTTGCTCCCCGTTCCCCTGCGCATCGGCCTCCGCACGAAGTGCCATCTCGTCGACCGGGAAGCCGTGGTCGCGTTGCAGCCCTCGCAGCTGTTCCCCGAAGTCGGCGGCAGTGGCCGGGCGCTGACCGGGGGTCCGGGACATCGCGCGGGCGATCACCGCGGACACTTCGTCGGGGATTCCGTGCTCACGCAGGTCGGGCACCGCCTGCGTGGTGATCCGCCGCGCATCGACGTACCTTCCTCGGGGACTGTACTCACTGTGGAATTGCTCTTGGGGGTGTGCGAGCTGGTGGTGCGTGGAACATGGTTGTTGTGAGGTTGCCCCTCGGGAGTGGACACCGGATTTCATGCGGCGACTGACAGCGTAGACGACGCGATCAGTCGTTGTTCGAACTCCAC
>NZ_JBFUHV010000111.1:0-50597 GCF_056402215.1 Rhodococcus sp. P4_B6
ACCCGGCACCGCCTCAACCGGGGCGGTGACCGGCAAGCCAACCGGGCACTGCACGTGATCGTGCTCTCCAGACTCAAGTACGACGACCGCACCCGCGCCTACCGGGACAAACGACTCGCCCAAAGCAAAAGCAAACGCGACATCATCCGCTGCCTCAAACGAGCCGTCGCCCGAGAAATCTTCGCCCTCCTCAACCCCGCAAACCCGGGTTGACACTCATAGGAGCATCACATGCGTCACAGGTGCGGGCCGAGCCGGGTGGTGAGGCTGCCGCCGCGGGCGAGGGGCAGACGCGTCCGCGCCGACCGGATGTCACCCGTGACTTCAGCCGGCCGGTCGTCCGGGTACCGCAGTTCACTGGTGACGGCCGCCGGACCGTCCAGCACGTCGTGCGAGACGGTGCCGACACCGAGTTCCAGCTGGTGCCGGAGCAGTGGCAGGTCGCCGAGATCGGCGTCGGTGACCCCGACCCAGCGTCCCGCGCTCTCCCCCGCCCGCCCGATCTGCACCCGTTCACGCAGCAGCACCGTCGCCGACTCGGCGAGGGTCACCGTCGTCTCGACGCGATGCTCCGCGCCGCCCGCGATCACGGTGGGTTCCAGTGCGCAGTCGAGGACCGCGTCGTCCCCGACCTCCACCGACCACCGCGCCGTGGACAGCACCCGACCGCGGCCGGGCAGCGCCAGGGACGCCGCGACGCTGCGCAGCGTCAGCCGGGCACCCGGCAGCACCCGGACGGTGATGTCCCAGTGGTCGCCGCCTAGCGGGGTCGCGGCGGTGCCGATCACGTGGACCGTGTCGCGGCCGGTGATCCGGGCCGCCAGTCCCCCGGCCGCGGAGATCCGCGGACTGCGGTCGGGGGACGCGACGATCGTCAGTTCGGTGCGCACTACGGGTGCACGGCGGCGAGCGTGCGCACCTGCTCCCGCACCCATGCCAGCGCCGGTCCGGACGACGGGTCCTCCGTCAGCGAGATCAGCACGGTGGGCCTGCCCTCGCGAACCTGCTCGGCATCGCGGCGCATCACCCCGAGATCGGCTCCGACCATCGGAGCGAGGTCGGTCTTGTTGATCACGAGCAGATCCGAGAACGTCACACCGGGGCCACCCTTGCGGGGAACCTTGTCGCCACCGGCGACGTCGACGACGAAGATCTGCACGTCGATCAGGCCCGAGGAGAACGTCGCGGTGAGGTTGTCGCCGCCGGACTCCACCAGGATCAGATCGAGCGGCGGGTTGGCCGCGATCAGGTCGTCGATCGCGTCGAGGTTGGCGGTGATGTCGTCGCGGATGGCCGTGTGGGGGCAGCCACCGGTCTGCACGGCGGCGATCCGCTCGTCCGGCAGCACGGCGTGGCGGCGCAGGAAGTCCGCGTCCTCGGTGGTGTAGATGTCGTTGGTCAGCACGGCCAGCGACAACTCCTCGCGCAGTTGCCTGCAGAGCGCGGCGACGAGCGCCGTCTTGCCCGATCCGACGGGCCCGCCGATCCCGATCCGGACCGGTTCCCCCGCCACCCGGACCCGCCGGGGACGGTCGTGCTGATGGTCGTGCGGTTCACCGTCGATGAAATGTGGTGGCATGGTTGATTTCTCCTTACTGGGTACAGCGGTGTCACGACACGAACAGGGGGCGGTCCCGCAGAACGTGCCGTTCGGCGACGACGTCCAGGAACGGGTCGGACACGCTCGCCAGCCCGGTGCCGCACCGGTCTGCGATGTCGTCGCACAGGTCGGCCAGCGCGAACGTGCACGCGGCGACCTGCGCGGGGTCGAGAGCGAGTAGACGCTGCGCGGCGATCGCGCACCCGGTCATGGTGGTGTACACGAAGACCAGCGCCGCCTCCCGTGGTTCGACCGCGGTGACGGATCCGACCACTCCGGACACCACGGGCAGGTGCGGACGCGTCCCGACCGGCGACCAGTCGTGCTCCGGCCACGTGGTGCGGGCCAGCCGCAGCAGACCTCTCCCCTGCGCCCGCGACGACGACCGCGCCGCCGGGGACGGGGTTCGCGCATCCATCTCGGCGTCGGCGTGTCCGGCGGTGAGCCGGCCGGCGCACACCGCCGCGGTGATCGATCCCCCGACGAGCCCGGCGGTCCGGATCCGGCGACGCAGGAACGCCTCCATCGTGGCGACGTCGCGGACGACACCGCTGGCGACGGCCTCCTCGATGCCACCCGAATGCACGTGACCGCCCGTGGGCAGCCGCGAGTCGGCGAGCGACATCAGGTGAGCGAGGCGCATCAGAACAGAAAGTATCGCTGGGCCATCGGCAGTTCCGCCGCCGGCTGTTCTTCCCACACCTCGCCGTCGATGCGGACGGTGAACGTGTCGGGGTCCACCTCGATCCGCGGCTGTGCGTCGTTGCGCGGCATGTCGGCCTTGCCCCGCGACCGCACGTTCGCGACCGGCACCAGTCGCCGGTTCAGGTCCAGCCGATCCGCCAGTCCGTCCTCGAGGGCGTGCGGTGCGACGAAGTGCACGGATGTGGCGGCCGCCACCTTGGGGGCCGCCCCGAACATCGGACGGGGCAGCACCGGTTGCGGAGTCGGTATGGACGCGTTGGCATCTCCCATCGCGGCCCAGGCGATCATCCCGCCCTTGATCACCGCGTGCGGCCGGACCCCGAAGAACGCCGGATCCCACAGCACCAGATCGGCGAGTTTGCCCACCTCGACCGACCCGATCTCGTCCTCCAGCCCGTGTGCGACGGCGGGGCAGATCGTGTACTTGGCGACGTAGCGCTGGACGCGCTGATTGTCGGCGCCGTTGTCGCCGGACAGGAAACCCCGCCTGCGTTTCATCACGTGCGCGGTCTGCCAGGTGCGCAGCACCACCTCGCCGATCCGTCCCATCGCCTGCGAGTCGCTGCCGATCATGGAGATGGCGCCCAGGTCGTGCAGCAGGTCCTCCGCGGCAATGGTGGACGGCCGGATGCGGCTCTCCGCGAACGCCAGGTCCTCCGGGATCTTCGGGCTCAGGTGATGGCACACCATGAGCATGTCGAGGTGCTCGTCGAGGGTGTTCACGGTGTGCGGCCGGGTCGGATTGGTCGAACTGGGCAGGACGTTCGGGTGCGCGGCCACCGTGATGATGTCTGGTGCGTGGCCGCCGCCGGCGCCCTCCGTGTGATAGGCGTGGATCGCACGTCCGGCGATCGCCGCGATCGTGTCCTCGACGAAACCGGCCTCGTTCAACGTGTCCGAGTGCAGCGCGACCTGCACCCCCGCGGCGTCCGCGACGGTGAGGCACGCGTCGATCGCCGCCGGTGTCGAACCCCAGTCCTCGTGCAGCTTGAACCCGGAGACACCGCCGCGCAACTGCTCCCACATCGACTCGGAGTTGACCGTGTTGCCCTTGCCGAGCAGGGCGATGTTCATCGGCCAGCCGTCGAGTGCCTCCAGCATCCGGGCGGTGTGCCACGAACCGGGGGTCACGGTGGTGGCCTTGCTGCCCTCGGCGGGTCCGGTGCCGCCGCCGATCATCGTCGTGATGCCGCCGCCCAGCGCCTCGTCCATGATCTGCGGGCAGATGAAGTGCACGTGGCAGTCGATACCGCCTGCGGTGAGGATCTTGCCGTTCCCGGCGATGATCTCGGTGGACGGGCCCACCACGAGATCGGGGTGCACGCCCGACATCGTGTCGGGGTTGCCCGCCTTGCCGAGCGCGACGATGCGTCCGTCCCGAATGCCGACGTCCGCCTTGATGATTCCCCAGTGGTCGACGACCACCACGCCGGTGATCACCGTGTCGGGCGCGCCCTCGGCGCGGGTGGCGCGACCCTGGCCCATGGACTCGCGCAACACTTTTCCGCCACCGAACACCGCTTCGTCACCGGCCAGCCCCGGTCCGCCGCTGCGGTCCTCGGTGATCTCGATCAGAAGGTCGGTGTCGGCGAGCCGGATGCGGTCGCCGGTCGTGGGACCGAACAGCTCCGCGTACCGTGCGCGGCTGAGATCGGTCATGACGCGTCCAGCTTTCCGGGAGGAGTGAGGCTCAGCCCGTGCACTTCTCGGGTCCCACGCAGCGGCACGAGTGAAACCGTCTGCGCGATACCAGGTTCGAAACGCACCGCGGTGCCCGCGGGAATGTCCAGCCGCAGCCCGTGGGCGGCGGAACGGTCGAACTGCAGCGCGTGGTTGGCCTGCGGAAAGTGAACGTGGCTACCGACCTGCACCGGCCGGTCACCGGTGTTGACCACCGCGAGTTCCGTGCGGGGAGAACCCTCGTTGAGCTCGATCACGCCCTCGGCGCAGAAGACTTCACCTGGAATCACGGTCACCCCTACGCGATCGGATCATGGACGGTGACGAGCTTCGTGCCGTCCGGAAACGTGGCCTCCACCTGCACGTCGTGCAGCATCTCCGGGACGCCCTCCATCACGTCGGCGCGGGTGAGCACCTCCCGGCCGGACACCATCAGCTCCGCCACCGACCGGCCGTCGCGGGCCCCTTCGAGGATGTGATCCGTGATGAGGGCCACGGCCTCCGGGTGGTTCAGCACGAGTCCGCGTTGCCGGCGCCTACGCGCGAGTTCCGCGGCGTAGCTCAGGAGCAGACGCTCCTGCTCGTGGGGCGACAAGCGCATGTGTCCTCCTGCGGTCGGTGCGTCGCAATACTGCCACGAACTGCACCCCGCCACCGCCCACCCCCGGAACTGCCGCCGTCCTTACCCCGCCGTTCTCACCCCGGAAACACTCGTGACACGAACCCGTCACAGCGCCGCCCTGACCGTCTCCCCATGACCGCCTCACCCGCCGCCCGACAGCGACGCGCAGTCGCGTCAATAGCTGGCGGGGATGCCGAACACCCTGATCGCGTCGCGGTACATGCCCAGTTGCTGGTCCTTGGTCAGGGGCATGAATTCGGCGATCAGCTGACCCGCGCTGGTGATCGCGCTCATCGCCCCGACCACCGGCAGTCCGGCGACGTTGAAATCGACCGTTGCCCTGCGGATGTGGTTGGCCGACGTCACGAGGATCGCGCCGCCCGCACCGAGCGAGCGGGCGAGCGGAACCGAGTTGAGCGCGTTACCGACCGTCGATCCGGCACGATGCTCGGGGTGGATGCGCTGTGCAGGCACACCGTGCGCCTGCAACCAACCCTGCATGGCGGCCGCCTCCGTCACGCCGTTCTGCGGGTTGCCGCCGGTGACGATGATCGGCGACATCGGCGAGACCCACGACTGGACCATCGCGGCCTGCAGGCGGTTGACCAATTCCGGCCGCATCGTGCCGTCTGGGAGCAGACCGAACCCGAGGACGATGATCGCGGTGGACGGACCCTGGATTGCCGGAAGTGGGTTGGGGGGTGTGAACGAGGCGATTCTGATCGCGTTCAGCATCCCGTCGACGCCGGCGCGCATACCGCCGTCCGCCGCGCCCAGCCGGGCGAGCGCGGCCTCACGGGTAATCAGATCGCCCGCGGCGTCGGCGTAGATGGCCTGCAACGCCAGCGCGTTCGTGTCGCCGGGCTCTCCGGCGACGGCGCCGCCGATGTCCGCGAGGGCACCGCGGGTGTCCCCCGCGGCGAATCTGCCCTGCGCGCTGTTGAAGAGGTCCGCCGCCGAGGCGGACGCGGTGGCGGTGGTCGAGACCGCCAGCGCCACGCAGAAGGCGGTGGTCATGACTGCGGCGAGCAGCGCCCTGACCGCCGAAGTGATGGGTCGAGCACGGAAGTGCGTCACGCTAAGACCTTTCCGTCGGATTTTTCACGAAGTACTCATGCGATGGTCCGTGGAGCGTCGGCGCCAGTGTAGTGACACTCGTGGGGCTGGTGGGAAAATCGTTACTTACCGTTATCTCCCGCCGATAGAGGACAGAAGATGTCCTCTATCGATGGCATCCTGAGGTGCATGCGGGAAACTTCGGCACGACTCCTCCGGCTGCTCTCCCTGCTCCAGACCCGAAAGGACTGGTCCGGGGCAGAACTCGCCGACCGGCTCGGCATCACTCCGCGCACCGTCCGGCGAGATGTGGAGAAACTCCGCGACCTCGGCTACCCGGTCGACGCGACGGTCGGGGTCGGCGGCGGGTACCAACTCGGCGCCGGCGCGGAAATGCCGCCCCTGCTGCTCGACGACGAGGAAGTACTGGCCGTCGCGCTCGGCCTCCAATCCGGCGCCACCGGCTCCGTGGTCGGCATCGGCGAGGCGTCGATGCGAGCACTCACCAAACTCCGGCAGGTGATGCCGTCCCGCCTGCGGCACCGCCTCGCGGCGCTGCAGGTCGACGTCGTCCACCGCGAGCCCGCGAAGAGCGCCGTCGACGCGGAGGTCCTGTCGGCCGTCGCGTCGGTCTGCCACAACCACGAGCGACTCCGGTTCGACTACCGCACCCACGACGGCACCGAGAGCCGCCGCGAAGTGGAGCCGTACCGGCTCGTGCGCTCCGGACTGCGCTGGTACCTCGTCGCCTGGGACCTCACCCGCGCCGACTGGCGGTCGTTCCGGGTGGACCGCCTGACACCCAAGATCCCGACGGGACCGCGGTTCACGCCCCGCGAACTGCCGCCCGGCGGCGCTGCCGAGTTCGTCGCACGCGGAATCAACCGCGCCGTCACCCGGATCCGCGCACGAGTGCTGCTGCACGCGTCGATCGACGAGATGGCGGTCCTCGTGCACGAAGACTGGGGAACTCTCGAAGAGATGCCCGACGGCCAGTGCGCGGTCGCGCTCGGCGGCGATTCGGTGCCGTCGATAGCCAACTGGCTCAGCGCATTCGGCGTCGACTTCACCGTCCTCGACCCACCTGAGCTGCGCGAAGAGTGCCGACGGGTGGGTGAGCGTCACCGCCTCTTCGCCGACCGCTACGGTAACGCCTGACCGAGACGCCGTTCAGCCGTCACCGCGGACCGAAAATCCCGTGGAACCGAACGGTCCTGCGCGGCGTCCATCCAGGTGACGACAACGAAAGGCCGGGGTAGTCGGGGATGCAGCACACGATTGTCGAGGAGGGTCGCGCGCGGGCGCCTGCGGGGGCGGGAACAGTCGGGAAGGTGCTGGTCGGGGGCCACCTGGCGCTCGGGGGCGCCACCGTGGTGATCATGACGTTCTCGTTGGCGTTCGTCTGCACACTGGACAACGGAGCGCAGCCGTGGACGTGGCCGGGCAGGTATTCGGCGGCCTGGTTCGTCGCCGCCGCCATCGTCTCCACCACGCTGTGGGCGCTCTTCGTGACGGGAACGGTGATCTTCTCGTCGAGGCCCCGGCGGGCACTCGGAACGGCCACGTTCTTCGTCGCCGCGGCCCTCGGAGCCGCTGCGGTGATCGGACTGTTCGGGCCGTCGGAGAGTTCGGCGCTGCAACTCTGGCTGGTCTGCGCCATGAATCTCGGGTACCAGGCCGCGCACCTCAGATCGGCCTAGCAGCGACGGCGTGTGGAGACGAGACAAGGCCCCACTCCGTGACGAGTGGGGCCTTGCTCGAACGTCATGTCCCGGCGAACCGGGAAGTCATGGCCGTTCTCAGATCAGGGTGACGCCGGTGGCCTGCGGGCCCTTGTTGCCCTGGCCGATCTCGAACGAAACACGCTGATTCTCCTCGAGCGTGCGGAAGCCGCCGCTCTGGATCTCCGAGTAATGGACGAACACGTCAGCGCTGCCGTCCTCGGGGGCGATGAAGCCGAACCCCTTCTCGGAGTTGAACCACTTCACGATGCCCTCTGCCATGTAAATCTCCTCTAACACAGTAACTTCTTCAGGCAACCGGCTCGGTTACCTGGGTCATTGAACACGACCGTCTATGACAATTCCTGTGGAGGACGTCCAAACGCTCGCAACCATCGATTTGCGAGCGTGGGAAACACAAACACAAAACTTACGACCTCCAATAGTGAACCACACATCCGGTCGGTTGTCTCCCCCAGGGTGCGGCTCCCGCCCGTGAGTACTTGTCAACCGCCCGCGGTTGACAAGTACTCACGGGCGGGTGGCGGCAAGACGCACGAAGGCCGCGGCGTCGAGAGTCTCGCCGCGGGCGGACGGTGGGATGCCTGCCTCGAGCAGTCGTCGCTCGGCCTCGACGGGTGATCCCGCCCAACCACCGAGAGCGGCTCGTAAAGTCTTGCGGCGCTGAGCGAAAGCCGCATCGATGACGGCGAACACGCGGCGGCGGTGTTCGTCGTCGACGGGCCACGGCGGTTCGGCGTACCGGTCGATGCGGACGAGACCCGACTCGACCTTCGGGACGGGCCAGAACACCGCCCGGCCGACCGCGCCAGCACGTCGAACGGCGCCGAAGAAATTAGCCTTCACACTGGGCACGCCGTAGATCTTGCTGCCCGGGGACGCCGCCAGGCGGTCGGCCACCTCGGCCTGCACCATCACCAGTGCGGTTCGCAGGCTGGGCAGTTCGGAGAACAGGTGCAGCAGCACGGGCACCGCGACGTTGTACGGCAGATTCGCGACGAGAGCCGTGGGCTGACCGGGGATCTCGGACGGCTTGACCCGCATCGCGTCCGCGCCGACCACGGTCAGCCGGTCCGCGAGTTCCGGGGCACGGTCGGCGACCGTGACCGGGAGTCGTGCGGCGAGGTTGGGGTCGATCTCGACGGCGATCACCTTGTCGACGACGTCGAGCAGCGCCAGCGTCAGCGAACCGAGCCCCGGGCCGACCTCGAGGACGGTGTCGTCACGTCCCACTCCGGCGGTCGCGACGATGCGCCGGACCGTGTTGGCGTCGTGCACGAAGTTCTGCCCCAGCTGCTTGGTGGGGCGCACACCGAACTCCTCGGCTAACGCACGCACCTCGGCGGGGCCGAGCAGTGCGGCCTGACCTCGAGCGACGGGGGGTACTTCGGCTTCGGACACCAGCCGAACTTTAACGCACGCCGAGCCTGCCCGAGCACGACGGCCACGCTCCCCAGCCCTGCGTCTTCTGCGTCTGCGACGCGACGGCGATCTGCTCCTCGCGGGTGGCGAGGTCGGCGCGCGGTGCGTACTTGAGGCCGCCCTGACGTTCCCATGTGTTCTGGTCGAACTGGACGCCGCCGAAGAATCCGTTGCCGGTGTTGATGGCCCAGTTGCCGGTGGCCTCGCATTGCGCGAGGGCGTCCCAGACTGAACCGTTCTCGACGGGCGGCACCTCGGTGCCCGGCTTCGCGCCGACGCGGATCACCTTCGGCTGAGCCGGCGTCGTGACCGTCGCGGACACCTGGTTGCGTCCGACTTCCTCGCCGTTGACGGTGTTGACCGCGAACGTGACGTCCTGGACGCCGGGCAGTCCCGGACTCTCGACGACGGTGCGACTCTTGTTCATCGTCGGGTCCTCGATCCGCTGCTCCGCCGGAGCCAGCGGCACCGTCTCGACCTTCGTCTCGGTGCGGTCGCGAGTGACGGTGACGTCCATCCCCTCGGTCAGCGGAGTGCCCGCGGCCGGGACGACGGTGTCGGCCTGCTCGAGCGGCGCACCGTGCGCGGCAAGGAAGTCCCCGACCGTCGGCGCGGCCATGCGCACGTCGGCGACCGGAAGCGCACCATCGGCGAGCTTGACGACGAGCGGGTTGAGCACGTCGAGTGCGGCGCCGTCGAGCGGAAGTCGCTGCGAACGGGACGCGGACACGTGCACGTCCTCGCCGAGATCGAACTGCTTCAGCGCATCCTCGACGGTGAGCGCGGTCGTCCACACCGTCTTGGGCTGCCCGTCCACCGTCAGCGACACCTCACGCGCGCGGCGCAGAACCACGGTGTCCCCGTCGGACAGGGTCGCGTCGCGTTCCGGCGCCACCGCGTCGCGGTCGGTGACCGAATACCCCGCGTCGGCCAGGGCGGCGTCGACGCTCGTGGTCATGGTGCTCAGCGAGATCGTCTCGCCGTCCACGTCGAGGGTGACGTTCTTGTGCCGGACCACGGCCATCACTCCGCCGGCGATCAGCGTGGCGAGAAGCAGGGCCACCACGGTGTACAGCAGCGGCGAGCGAGCCGAGTTGATCTTCGCGAAGGGTGACATCGGGTTCCTTTACTTCAGATCGTCAGCGGAGTCCGAGCTTGCTGGTGCAGGCGGGCCATGCGCCCCAGCCCTGCGCCGCCTGGACCTTCTCGGCGACGGAGATCTGCTGTTCGCGGGAGGCGAGGTCGGCGCGGGCGGCGTACTGGCTTCCGCCGAACGCCTCCCAGGTGCTCTGGGTGAACTGCAGTCCGCCGAAGAATCCGTTGCCGGTGTTGATGGCCCAGTTGCCGGTGGCCTCGCAGTGCGCGATCGAATCCCAGGTGGAGGCGTTGGAGATGGCGAGTTCCTTCACACCGACCTTGACGAGCGCGGGTGCGGGCTCGCGGAGCACCTGCGAGCTGAGTTCCTGGCGTCCGGCCTCGACACCGTTGACCGTCTTCACGGAGGCAGTGACGGTGCGCTCGCCGGGAACTCCGGGGTTCTCGACGACGGTCTTGCCCTTGTCGAGCGAGGGATCGTCGACGCGGTTCTCGGGCGGCGCGATGGGCAGCGTCTCGGTGCGGGTCTCGGTGCGGTCGCGGGTCACGTGGATCTCGGCACCTTCGACGACGGGGGCGTCGGCCGGGGGGACGACGGTGTCAGCCTGCTCGAGCGGGGCGCCGTTGGCGGCGAGGAGTTCGCCGACGGTGGGGGCGGCGAGGCGGACGTCGGTGAGCGGGGCGCCGCCGTCGGCGACCTTGACGAGCTTGGCGTTGACGACCTCGAGCGAGGTGCCCTCGAGCGGCAGACGCTCGGAGCGGGACGCCGAGACGTGGACGTCGTCGGCGAGTTCGAACTGCTTCAGCGCGTCGTCGACGGTGAGCGCGGTGGTCCACACGGTCTTGGGCTGCCCGTCGACGGTGAGGTCGATCTCGCGCGCCCGCCGCAACACCACCGTGTCGCCGTCGGAGATCGACGCGTCGGCCGCGGGAGCGACCGCGTCACGCTCACTGACGGTGTATCCGGCGTCGTCGAGCGCGCCGCTGACGTCGGACGCCATCGTGCCGAGCGAGATGGTCTCGCCGTCGACGTCGAGCGTGACGGTCTTGTGCCGTGCCACTGCCAACGCACCGCCCAGGACGAGCGTCGCGAGCAGTGCCGCGACAACTACGTAGAGAAGGGGCGATTTGGCGTTGTTGATTCTGGCTAGAGGCGACACATGAATTCCCAAGGCTGGCGGACGTTTGATCACGGTACGGTAACGAATCGGCGATGGTCTGGCAACTTTGCCGCTACGACCTGCGTCCTAGATCACGAAAAGGTTGAGATCGGGGACAGTATTCGCTTTACCGGGATCAATCGCTTCTGGTCCGGACCACCCTCGAAACGCAGTATCTTGCGACTTGCACCAAGAAGCCCGGAAGCGACCGGGCATTACTGACAAGAAAGCTGGGGTTCCGTGCGCAGCAGATCCGATCGACTTCTGAGACTCGTCAGACGTCCGAGAGTGCCCGCGGTGATCGCCGCGCTGACGCTGCTCGTCACACTCGTCGCGCCCGGCATCGCCGTCGCGCAGCAGCCCGCTCCGGGCAACGACTACACCATCGCCACCGACATCACGTTCGCCCCGTTCGAGTTCCAGGACGAGAGCGGCAAACTCGTCGGCATCGACATGGACCTTCTCGCCGCCATCGCCGAGGACCAGGGATTCACCTACCGGGTCAACGCCGTCGGATTCGACGCCGCACTGCAGGCGGTCACGGGCGGTCAGGCCAACGGCATGATCGCCGGCATGTCGATCACCGACGCCCGCAAGGCGACGTTCGACTTCTCCGACCCGTACTTCGAGTCGGGTGTGCAGATGGGCGTGCTCGAGTCCAACGACTCGATCACGTCGTACGAGGACCTGCGCGGCAAGTCCGTCGCCGTCAAGAACGGCACCGAAGGCGCCACGTACGCGGAGTCCATCAAGGACCAGTACGGGTTCACCACCAAGTACTTCGCCGACTCGTCGAGCATGTTCGACGAGGTCCGCACGGGTAACTCGGTCGCCGTGTTCGAGGACTACCCCGTCCTCGCCTACGGCATCAAGCAGGGCAACGGGTTCAAGACCGTCACCGACAAGGTCCCCGGCGCCAGCTACGGGTTCGCCGTCGCGAAGGGCCAGAACGCGCAGCTCCTCCAGGAGTTCAACACCGGTCTCGCCAACGTGAAGGCGAGCGGCAAGTACGACGAGATCCTCGACACCTACCTCAACGCCGACGCCTCCGACGACGACAACTCGATCCTCGGCCTGATCAAGAGCACCTACCCGCTGCTACTCGAGGGTCTGTGGCTGACGATCGTCCTGACCGTGGTCTCGATCGCCATCGCGCTCGTGCTCGGCGCGATCTTCGGCCTGTTCCGGGTATCGACCAACATCGTCCTGCGCGGCATCGGCACCACCTACGTGGACGTGTTCCGCGGCACTCCGCTGCTGGTGCAGGCCTTCTTCATCTACTTCGGCATCCCGGCGGCGCTGGACTTCCAGATGTCGGCGTTCACCGCGGGCATCATCACACTGAGCCTCAACGCAGGCGCCTACATGGCCGAGATCGTGCGCGGCGGCATCCTGTCCGTCGACAAGGGCCAGATGGAAGCGTCCCGGAGCCTCGGCATCAGCTACCTGAAGTCGATGCGGAAAGTCGTGATGCCGCAGGCCGTGCGGACGATGATCCCGTCCTACATCAACCAGTTCGTGATCACGCTGAAGGACACGTCGATCCTGTCCGTGATCGGACTCGCCGAGCTCACTCAGACCGGGCGGATCATCATCGCCCGCAACTTCCAGTCCTTCAACATGTGGCTGATCATCGGCGCGATGTATTTCATCATCATCATGGCGCTGACGAAGCTGTCGAACCGGCTCGAGAAGAGGATCAACAGATGACCGAGACACCGGTGACGGACAACAAGGCCGAGGCCGCCGACCCGAAGATCCGGGTGAAGGGCCTGAAGAAGTCGTTCGGCGACAACGAGGTGCTCAAGGGCATCGACGTCRACATCGCGAGCGGCGAGGTGGTGTGCGTGATCGGGCCGTCGGGATCCGGCAAGAGCACGTTCCTGCGCTGCCTCAACCGGCTCGAGGACATCACCGGCGGCAACGTCGTCGTCGACGGCTTCGACGTGAGCAATCCCAAGATCGACATCGACCGGGTGCGCCAACACATCGGGATGGTGTTCCAGCACTTCAACCTGTTCCCGCACATGACGGCGATCGAGAACGTGATGCTCGCGCCCGTGCAGACCAAGCGGGCCTCCAAGGAGGAGGCGCGGGCGACGGCCGTGCGGTTGCTCGAGCAGGTCGGGCTGGCGGAGAAGGCGGACGCGAAGCCGGCGAACCTGTCCGGCGGGCAGAAGCAGCGCGTCGCGATCGCACGGGCCCTGGCGATGAGCCCGGACATCATGCTGTTCGACGAGGCCACCAGCGCGCTGGACCCCGAGATGGTGGGCGAGGTGCTGCAGGTTCTGCGCGACCTCGCGAAGGGCGGCATGACGATGGTCGTGGTCACCCACGAGATGGGCTTCGCCCGCGAGGTGTCCGACCGGGTGATCTTCATGGCCGACGGGTACGTGATGGAGGAGGGAACTCCGGAGCAGATCTTCGGCGACCCGCAGCAGTCCCGTACCCAGGACTTCCTGAACAAGGTCCTCTGACATGTGAGTGGCGAAGCGTGCCGGGGCACACTTCGCCACTCACATGGGGGTCAGACGGTGGCGGGTTCCTTCGCAGCCCACGGCAGCTTGTCGCCGAGCAGTCCGTCGACACCGAAGCGGCCCGATCCGACGACGGCGAGTAGCAGCGACCCGACGCCGAGCGCCAGGACCAGTTCGTAGCCGCCCTCGCTCGCGAAGATGCCCTTGTCGATGTGCACGAGGAAGAACGCGCCGACCATGTCGAGGAACAGCAGGATCCCGAAGACCGGGACTGCGGCGCCGACGATGAGCGCGATTCCGCCGATCAGCTCGATCCACGTCGCGAGGAACGCCGAGATGCCCGGAAGCGGAACTCCCATGGCCTCGAAGCCGGCGGTCTGGGCGTCGAGGCCGTTGGTGAACGCCTTCTGCCAGCCGTGAGCGAGGAAGATGACGCCGATGCCCAGGCGGGCGACGAGAATTCCCAGGTTCCGAACTGCGGGGTTGTTCATGGATGCGCCTTTCATCGAGGTGTCCCCGCGCGACCGGGACGACCATTGGTTGAACAGGCAACGATCCTAAGTTCTCTAGGTTGAAACTTCAACTTAAGGCCTGCGGCCCTGTGCGCGCCCGACGAGTCCAGGGACTCGCTACCCACTCACGGGCCGGAGGCCGTACACGCGCTCGGCGGTCGCGGTGGACGCCTTCGCGAGGTCGTCCGGGTCCTCGCCGCGGATCTCGGCGAGCGCCCGGACCGTGTACGGCAGGCAGTACGGCTCGTTGGGAGCGCCCCGGAACGGGTGCGGGGTGAGGAACGGCGCATCCGTCTCGACGATCAGCTGATCCGACGGCACCAGCGGTGCCGCCTCCCGCAGGGCCTTCGCGTTCTTGAAGCTGACGGTGCCGGAGAAGCTGAGGACGTAACCGGCGTCGACGCACTCGCGCGCCATCTCGGCGTCCGAGGAGAAGCAGTGGAAGATCACCGTCTCCGGGGCTCCCTCCTCGCGCAGCACCTGCAGCAGCGCCTGGTCGGCCTCCCGGTTGTGGATCATCAGCGTCTTGCCGAGCCGCTTCGCGAGGTCGATGTGCCAGCGGAAGCCGTCGGTCTGCTCGGGGACGGTGGCGCAGCCGTCGAGTTTCCCCGGCCAGTAGAAGTCGAGCCCCGTCTCCCCCACCGCGACCACCCGGGGATCACCGGCGAGCCGCTCGATCTCCGCCCTGGTCGCGTCGTCGAGCACGTTCGCCCGGGTCGGGTGGATGGCGACGGCCGCGTAGACGCGGGGATCCCAGTGGGCCGCGTCGACGGCGAACTGCGCGGCCGCCAGGTCGTCGGCCACCGTGACCACCCGTTCGACCCCCACCGCGGCCGCCCGGTCGACGATCGCCGTGACACTCGCCGCGTCCGACGCTCCGCACGCGTCGAGGTGCGTGTGCGAGTCGACGAGCGGGAACAGCGGCGCAGGGGCTTCCGGGGCGGGACGGTCTTTGCTCATGCGGACATTGTCGACGCCGCCGCCGCACGTGTCACATGCGGTACTTTCACCCCGACGGGGAGGGAGCCGTGTCCATGACTGCGAGTTCGATGAACGGCCGCGTGATCGCGGTGACCGGTGGTGCGAGGGGAATCGGGAGGGAGATCGCCCGACAGCTGGCGGTCGCAGGCGCGCGGGTCGCGATCGGCGACGTCGACGGTGCCGCGGCCCGGCGCACGGCGGACGAACTCGGCCGGGCGGGCGGGACGGTCGAGGGCCTCGAACTGGACGTGACCGACACCGGGTCGTTCACGGCGTTCCTCGCCGCCGTCGAGGATCACTGGGGCCCGCTCGACGTGCTCGTCAACAATGCGGGCGTCATGTGGGTCGGGAGCTTCGACGAGGAACCCGAGTCCGCGACGGAACGGCAGCTCGCGGTGAACCTGCACGGGGTCATCCGGGGAGTGCGTCTGGCAGCCCCGGCGATGCGTGAGCGGGGCCGCGGCAAGATCATCACGGTGGCGTCGGCGGCGTCCAAGGTCGCACCGCCCGGCGAGTCGACGTACGCCGCCACCAAGCACGGGGTTCTCGGCTACCTGACCGGGGTCCGCGAGGAACTGCGCGGTTCGGGTGTGCAGATCTCGGTGATCATGCCCGGGGTCGTGGACACCGAACTCGCGGCCGGGACGGCGACGGGTGCGGCCAAACTGCTGAAGCCGGCCGACGTCGCGAAGGCGGTGGTCGCGGCGATCCGGCGTCCCCGGTTCGAAGTGACCATCCCCTGGTACGTCGGGCCGCTGGCCCGGCTGGTCACCGTGTTTCCCCAGTTCGCCCGCGACTTCGCGGTCCGGCGGATGGTTCCCGACCAGGTGCGGTCCACGGACAAGTCGGCTCGCGCGGCGTACGAGTCGCGCACCGTCACCGGCGAGGACGGCGCCGGCCCGGGCTAGAACCCGAATCTGCGCGTCACGAAACGGCGGCGCGCAGATAGAGTGGTCGCACCATGAATGCTGCTGATTCCACCGCCTCGCGGCCACCTTTCTATCTGACGACGGCGATCGCGTACCCGAACGGCGTCCCGCACATCGGCCACGCCTACGAGTACATCTCCTCCGACGCCCTCGCACGGTTCAAGCGTCTGGACGGGTTCGACGTCTTCTTCATGACGGGAACCGACGAGCACGGTCTGAAGATGCAGCAGACCGCGGCCAAGGAAGGCATCGACGTCCGCGAACTCGCCGCGCGGAACTCCGATGTGTTCGAGGCCATGGACAAGACGCTCAACATCTCCTTCGACCGGTTCATCCGCACGACGGATGCCGACCACGAAGAAGCCAGCAAGGCGATCTGGCAGAAGATGCTCGACAACGGCGACATCTACCTCGACACGTACTCGGGCTGGTACTCGGTCCGCGACGAGGCGTTCTACACCGAGGCCGAGACCACGCTGCAGGAGGACGGTTCGCGCTTGTCCACCGAGACGGGTACCCCGGTCGAGTGGACGGAGGAGTCCACGTATTTCTTCAAGCTGTCCGAGTACCAGGACAAGCTGCTGGCCCTCTACGACGAGAATCCCGACTTCATCGCGCCCGCGACGCGGCGCAACGAGATCGTCAGCTTCGTCAAGGGTGGTCTCAAGGACCTGTCGATCTCGCGGACGACGTTCGACTGGGGCGTTCCGGTGCCCGATCACCCCGAGCACGTGATGTACGTGTGGGTGGACGCCCTCACCAACTACCTCACCGGCGCCGGATACCCGGACACGGATTCCGAGCAGTTCGGCAAGTTCTGGCCGGCGAACCTGCACATCATCGGCAAGGACATCACCCGGTTCCACACCGTGTACTGGCCGGCATTCCTGATGTCGGCGGGAATCGAGTTGCCGAAGCGGGTCTTCGTGCACGGGTTCCTCTACAACAAGGGCGAGAAGATGTCGAAGTCGGTCGGCAACGTCGTCGACCCCGTCGCCATGGTGGAGCAGTACGGCCTCGACGCCGTGCGCTTCTTCCTGCTCCGCGAGATCTCCTACGGCCAGGACGGCAGCTACAGCCACGAGGCCATCGTCACCCGGATCAACGCCGACCTGGCGAACGAACTCGGCAACCTCGCCCAGCGTTCGCTGTCGATGGTCGCGAAGAACTGCGATGCGCAGGTTCCGACGCCCGGCGAGCTGACCGAGGACGACGCGGCGATGCTCGCGCAGGCGGATGCGCTGCTGGAGCGGGTGCGCGCCGAATACGACGTCCAGGCACTGCATCTCGCGCTGGAGGCGATCTGGTCGGTTCTCGGCGAGACCAACCGGTACTTCTCCAAGCAGGAGCCCTGGGTGCTGCGGAAGACGGATCCGGAGCGGATGGCGACGGTGCTGTACGTGACGCTCGAGGTGGTCCGGATCGTGGGCGTCCTCGTGCAGCCGGTGATGCCGGACGCCGCGGAGAAGATCCTGGACCTGCTGGGTCAGAAGAGCGACGCGCGGCAGTTCAGCGACCTTCCGACGCGCGTCGTGGCGGGCACCCCGCTGCCTGCACCGTCGGGCGTGTTCCCCCGCTACGTGGAGGACTGATCAGCGCGGGTCCGTTCTTGTCGGACCCCGCAGGCACACTCTCCCCATGACGCCGAATAGAACATACATTCGATCTCATCACCGTGGATTCGGGAACGGAGCGCGCGTGTTCGACGACGAAGTGAGCCCACAGGCCGCCGCGGCAGTCCACACCCTGATGGGTGAGTTGTCGGGCGCGTACGAGCGTGGGTGGCAGCCCGCCGACGTCGTGCATCTGGCGCGGAGATCGAAGGAGCCGTCCGACGCGGCGCTGGCGGCGGCCCTGGTGCTGCACGAGGCGGAGCGCACCCGCGCCGCGCACCGGGCGCCGCGGGACTGGGTGGAGCAACTCCGCACCATCGGCGAGCAGTACCCGGGCGCGTCCCACCTGGCGGCGCGGGTTCCGGTCGACGGTCCCGACGTTCGGGCCCTGGCCGCCGGGCTGCTGTTCGAGGACCCGTACCACTCCGTCTACCAGCTGACCGACCTGTCGCTGTCGTGGACGAATCTGCCCGGCTGGACGGTGCTCACTCCTCCGCCGTCGACGTGGCCGGTCGTGCGGGTCGCCGACCCGTCCGCGGCGATGCCGGGCGAGGCCGAGGCCGACGCGAAGGTGCTCAACAGGATTCGCGGGCTGCTCGCGAAGGCCGAGGCCACCGATTTCGCGGAGGAGGCGGAGATCTTCACCGCGAAGGCGCAGGAGTTGATGACGCGCTACGCGATCAACGCGGCCCTCCTCCACACCCAGCACGGGGTGGGCAACACCGCGGTGCACAGTCGCCGGATCCACCTGGAGAATCCGTACGTCAAGGAGAAGGTGCACCTTCTCACGGAGATCGGCGACTCCAACCGGGTGCGCACCGTGTGGTTCAGCTCGCTCGCCATCGCGACCGTGGTCGGAACCCCCCTCGACCTCCAGCAGGTCGACATGCTCTTCACCTCCCTGCTGGTGCAGGCCACGCGCGCAATGCAATTCGCGGACGCCGACAGTCGCAGCGGTTCGCGCACGACGTCGTTCCGGAAGGGTTTCCTGGCGGGCTTCGCCAGCCGCATCGGGCAGCGGTTGCGCGACGCCGACAGCCGGGCCACGGCCGACGCCGCCGACGCGGCGTCGATTCCCGTCGCCGATCTGCTGCCGATCCTGGCCACCAAGTCGGAGGCCGTGGACGCCGAGTTCGACCGCCTGTTTCCGCGGACCAAGAAGGCGCGCGGCCGGGCCGTCGACGCCAACGGCTGGTACGCCGGACAGGCGGCCGCCGACGACGCGTCGCTGGCGCCCGGGGAGCGTGCCCTCCGGCGGTAGCGCCCGCCTGCCGCCTAGTCCTTCCGGGACGCCAGCACCGTTTCGTAGAGTTCCCGCTTCGACACGCCGGTGGTGGCGACGAGCGCGCACGCGTCCTTGAGCCGGGTGCCGTCGGCGACCAGTCGCTCCACCTCGTCGACGAGGTCGGCGGGGTCGGACGCGACGAGGGTGGCACCCTCCACCACGACTGTGATCTCGCCGCGGACGCCCTCGGCGGCCCACTCGGCGAGTTCGGCGAGGGTGCCGCGGCGCACCTCCTCGTAGGTCTTGGTCAGCTCCCGGCAGACGGCGGCGCGGCGGGTGCCGCCGAGCACGTCGGCGGCGTCCGCGAGGCAGTCGGCGAGCCGGTGCGGCGCCTCGAAGAACACGCAGGCGCGTTGCTCGGTGACCAGGGCCTGCAACCACGTCTTGCGCTGACCCTGCTTGCGGGGCGGGAAGCCGTCGAAGCAGAACCGTTCGACGGGCAGCCCGGACARCGCGAGTGCCGTCGTCACCGCCGACGGTCCGGGCAGGCACGTCACCGCCAGATCCTCGGCCACGCACGCCGACACCAGCCGGTACCCGGGGTCGCTGACGGAGGGCATGCCGGCGTCGGTGACGAGGAGAACGGTCTTGCCGGACGCGACGTCGGCGACGAGGGCGGGCAGCCGGGCCGTCTCGACCTGGTCGTAGAAGCTGACGACCTTGCCGGTGATTGTCACCTCGAGCGCGGAGGCGAGGGCTTTGGTGCGGCGGGTGTCCTCGGCGGCGACGACATCTGCCGTCCCGAGCGCCGTACGCAGCCTCGGCGAGGCGTCACCCACGTCCCCCATCGGTGTTGCGGCGAGCACTAGGCGACCAGTCATGACCCACAGCCTACGATTGCGGCGTGACGATGCTGACGGACGAGCGACCGACGCCCTCCGCACGACAGCCGTCCATGGTCGGACCGGCGCCGCTCGTGCCGCCCCCCGACTTCGGTCCCGTCGACCGTGCCCGCGGCTGGGTGGTGACGCTGTTCGTCACGGCGATCGCGGCGATCACCCGGTTCACGATGCTCGGGTACCCGACCGACGCGGGCACTCCCGTGTTCGACGAGAAGCACTACGCGCCGCAGGGCTGGCAGGTGCTCACCGGCGGCTGGCTCGAGGACAACCCCGGCTACGGGCTGGTGGTGCATCCGCCGATCGGGAAACAGCTGATCGCGATGGGCGAGGCGATCTTCGGCTACAACGGCTGGGGCTGGCGGTTCGCCTCCGCCGTGGCGGGCACGATCATGGTTCTGCTGGTGATCCGGATCGTCCGCCGGCTCACGCGGTCCACTCTGATCGGCGGTCTCGCCGGGATACTGCTGGTCGCGGACGGGGTGACGTTCGTCTCGTCCCGGCTCGGCATGCTCGACATCTTCCTTGCCCTGTTCGGGGTGGCGGCGCTCGGCTGCCTGATCGTGGACCGCGACCAGGTCCGCGAGCGGATGGCCCGGGTGTACGCCGAGGGCCGGATCGGCGACAGCGAGTGGGGTCCGCGGCTCGGTGTGCGCTGGTGGCGGTTCGGCGCCGGGATCATGCTGGGTCTGGCGTGCGGCACCAAGTGGTCGGGCGTCTACTTCATCGTGTTCTTCGGGCTGCTCAGCATCGCCTTCGATGTGGCGGCCCGGCGCGCCTACGGGGTGCGCCGCCCGTGGTTCGGGGCCGGCGTCCGCGACATCGGCCCCGCGCTGTACGCGCTCGTCGTCGTCCCGCTGTTCGTGTATCTGGCCAGTTACTGGGCGTGGTTCGCCAGCGAGACCGGTGTGGACCGGCATGCCGTGGGCAACGAGATCGGGACGGGCGGCACCTGGTCGTTCGTGCCGGCAGCGCTGCGGTCGCTGTGGTACTACAGCGGCAACGTCCTCCAGTTCCACGCGGGCCTCACCAATTCGGCGGGCAATCATCACCCGTGGGAGTCGAAGCCGTGGACGTGGCCGATGGGTCTGCGCCCGATGCTGTACTACTTCGCCGAGGGCGATCACGTCACCGGTTGCGGGGCGTCGAGTTGCGTCAAGGCGGTCATGCTCATCGGGACGCCCGCCATGTGGTGGCTGGCACTGCCGATGCTCGCGTGGGCCCTGTGGCAGTCCGTGGTGCGGAAGGACTGGCGGTACGCCACCGTCCTCACCGGCTACGGGGCCGCGTTCCTGCCGTGGCTGACCACCCTGGACCGCCAGATGTACTACTTCTACGCGGTGGCGCTGGCGCCGTTCATGGTGATGGGAATCGCGCTGGTGCTGGGCGACGTCCTCGGCAGCGCGCGGGCGTCGTTCGAGCGCCGCACCACCGGCCTGCTCGCCGTCTGCCTCTATGTGGGGCTCGTGGTCGCCAACTTCATCTGGTTGTGGCCGATCCTCACGGCCGTCCCGATCACCCCGGAGACGTGGCAGCACCAACTATGGCTGCCCAGCTGGCGCTGACACCGTGAACGAGTCGAGCCGCCCGGGTCCCGTGGTGTTTCTCTAGCGGGACGAGATCCGGTCGCGACGACGCTTCGCCGCCACTCTCCGCATCTCCCTCCGCATTTCCCGGCCGTCGACGATCATCTGGTCACGGGACAGATCCTTGTACAGCGAGAAGCACAACCCGATCATCACGATGACGAACGGCGCCGCAGCGATGATCGTCATCGTCTGCAGTCCGTCGAGTGCGGTGTCGCCACCGGTCCACAGGATGAGCGCGGCCACACCACCGGTGAGCACACCCCAGAAGACGACCACCCATCGCTGCGGTTCCAGCGACCCGCGCTGCGACAGGGTGCCCATCACCATCGAGGCGGCGTCGGCGCCGGAGACGAAGAAGATCGCCACGAGGATCATCACCAGGATGGTGGTGATGCCGGTGAGCGGCAGGTGGTTGAGCATGCCGAACAGCTGACCCTCCTGGGTGTCCTGCCCGGCGAGGTCGATTCCGTCACGCTGCTCGCTGATTCCCGCACCGCCGAAGATCGCGAACCACACGAGGCTCACAGCGCTCGGCACCACGATCACGCCGACCACGAACTGCCGGATGGTGCGGCCTCGGCTGATGYGGGCCAGGAACATGCCCACGAAGGGGGTCCAGGAGATCCACCATGCCCAGTAGAAGATGGTCCACGACGACAACCATTCGCCGGTCGCCGGATCGGAGGACGCGCCGGTGCGGGCCGACATCTGCGCGAGCTGCGCGGCGTAGGCGCCGATCGTGGTGGGCAGCAGGTTGAGGATCAGGACCGTCGGTCCGACGACGAACACGAACAGCGCCAGGATGATGGCGAGCACCATGTTGGTGTTGGAGAGCCACTGGATTCCCTTGGCGACACCCGACACCGCCGAGGCCACGAACGCGAGGGTCAGCAGGGCGACGATGGCGACCAGCAGGAACGTGCTGACCTGCGACATCCACCCGACGACCTGGAAGCCGGACCCGATCTGCAGTGCGCCGAGACCCAGCGAGGCGGCGGTCCCGAACAGCGTCGCGAAGATCGCGAGGACGTCGATGAACTTGCCGATCGGCCCCTCGGCGCGGCGGCCGAGCAGCGGGATGAATGCGGAGCTGAACAGCTGCTTGCGACCCTTGCGGTACGAGCCGTACGCGATCGACAGTCCGACCACCGCGTACATCGCCCAGGGGTGCAGGCTCCAGTGGAACATGGTGGTGGCCATCGCAGTTCCGATGCCACCGCTGGAACCCGGAGGGGGTGTCACGTAGTGCGCGAGCGGTTCGGCGACACCGAAGAACATCAGTCCGATGCCCATTCCGGCGCTGAACATCATCGCGATCCAGCTGACGGTCCGGAACTCGGGCTTCTCGCCGTCCTTGCCGAGCGGAATCTGCCCGAACTTGCTGAACGCGAGCCACAGTGAGAAGAGGACGAACCCGGACGCCGACAGGACGAACAACCAGCCCATGTCGGTGACCAGCCAGTCGAGCGCCTTACCGGTCGTGGTGTCGAGATTGTCGGGGGCCACGAGCCCCCAGACGACGATTGCCGAGACCGCGGCGGCGGCGGCCGAGAACACGACGTGATCGGTGCGAACACCGACCCGTTTGAGCCCTCCGCCGACGGCCGCGTCAGCGGTGTCGGAACCTTGATCAGGCAGATCAGTATTCATTGCCATGAACAACTACGTTGGTCATTTTCGATGGTAAAAGCAAGCTAGCCCACCGCTTCACACCGAATCGAGACCCGCCGAACGGTATCGTTACGCTGCGGTTTTGCCCCATCCCGAGCCTCTTCCGAGGAGCCCGTCGATGCTGAGGCGTCCGGCACCGATCACAGCGAGTAACAGTGACCCGACGCCGAGTGCGACGACGAGTTCGTACCCGCCGTTCGCGACGAAGACGCCCTTGTCCGCGTGCACCAGAATCAGCGCCCCGAGCATGTCGAGGAACAGCAGGATTCCGGCGATCGGTGTGGCGATGCCCACGATGAGAGCAAATCCACCCGCGAGTTCGACAGTGGCGGCCGCAACAGCCGAGATGTCGGGCCGCGGGACGCCCATGTCGGCGAACGACGCCTGGGTGGCCGTCACTCCGTAGTCGAAGAACTTCTGCCAGCCGTGCGCGACGAAGATCACGCCGAGCCCGATCCGGGCGATCAACAGTGCGAGGTCACGGAAGAGTGCGGAGGCCATACCGAGCGTCTACCTTTCTGTGGTCACACTTCTGGATGTGGCGCCGTCCTCATTCGGCGCCGCGGAGAGCGGACTGCACGAAGCCGAGTATCTCCTCGTCGGACACCCCCAGCTTCCGCAGTTCCTGCACATACCCTGTTGCGGCCTTCTCGGCTCCGGCGCGAATGGGGTCACCGCCGCTCGCGATGAATGTGCCCTGCTTGCCTCGGGTTTCGATGACACCCTGCTCGCCGAGTTCCCGGTACGCCTTGGCGACCGTGTTCGGTGCGAGGCCGACCTCGACGGCGAGCGCACGGACCGTGGGAATCTTCGTTCCCGCAATCAGTTGCCCGCTGCGGACCTGCTCGATGATCTGCAATCGCAACTGGTCGAACGGGGCGGTCGACGAATCGGGGTCGATGTCGATGTCCACGGCCGGCGCCACCTCCGTTGTTCCACGCGTTGTATCAGACCGTAGTTGCGCGGTTGCGGCGCCGCAATGGTTACAGCGCGGCGACGGCGTCCTCGATCGACGTCGGACCGGACGTCAGCATCAGCGTCTTCTTCGCCGTGTTCGGGTGGTCCAGGAGCGCCGCGACCACCGCAGCGACGTCGGCGCGCGTGACGGTGCCCCGTTCGAGGGGAGGCGCGGTGAGCGTGACGTGACCTGTCGGGTCGTCGTCGAGCAGACCGCCCGGACGGAGAATCGTCCAGTCCAGGTGGGTGCGGGCGCGCAGATCTTCCTCGGCTGCCGTCTTCGCGACCAGGTAGGCGGCGAACACGTCGTCGGTGCCTTCGGGGATCGGCTCACCCGCCCCGAACGAACCGACCTGAACGAATCGCCGCGTCCCCGCCTTTTCGGCGGCGTCGGCGAGCAGCACCGCGGCCCCGCGGTCGACGGTGTCCTTGCGGGCGATTCCGCTGCCCGGACCGGCACCGGCCGCGAACACCGCGGCGTCCGCACCGGCGAGGGTCTTCGCGACGTCGTCCGCGGTCGCCGTCTCCAGATCGATCACCACCGGTTCGGCGCCGAGTGCCGCGACCTCGTGCTCGTGGTCGGGGTTGCGGATCAGCGCGACCGCACGGTCACCGCGGGCGGTGAGGATCTTGATGAGGTGACGGGCGATCTTCCCGTGTCCACCCGCGATGACGATGCGCTGCGGAGCCGCGTCCCGGTGCTCGGCCATGATCGATCTCCCTCTTTCGTCGACTGGTTACGAGTTACTACCCATGGTTCAGCGCTCGGTGCGGGCGCATTTGTTCCCCGGGTGCAGAATGTCGGATATGGCGAACACCGCGACCATCTACCACAACCAGCGCTGCAGCACGTCCCGCACGGTCCTCGGACTGATCCGGGACGCGGGCATCGAGCCGACCGTCGTGAAGTACCTCGAGACCCCGCCCTCGCGGGACGGATTGCGCAAACTTCTCGACGACGCCGGCCTGAAACCGAGCGAGGCGATCCGCAAGAAGGAGGCCGTCTTCAAGGAACTCGGGCTCGCCGACGCGTCCGAGGACGAACTGCTGGAAGCGATGGTGGACAACCCCATCCTCATCGAGCGACCGATCGTCGTGACGGACAAGGGCACCGTCCTCGCCCGCCCGGCCGCGAAGGTCAGCAACATCCTCTAGGCCCTCCGGGCCCGTGCGTGGTTGACGAGTCCCTGCACTCCTTAACCACGCACGGGCGGCGGAGCCGCCTACAGCGGGTCGCGGGCGACCGGGCAGGACATGCAGCGGGGGCCGCCGCGGCCCGAACCGAGTTCGGAACCGGCGATCCGCAGTACCTCGATGCCCGACGCCTCGAGCCGGGCGTTGGTCTCGACGTTCCGTTCGTAGGCGACGACGACGCCGGGGGCGAGTGCGAGCGTGTTGTTTCCGTCGTCCCACTGTTCGCGTTCGGCGGTGACGTTGTCGAGTCCGGTGTCGATGACGCGCAGTTTGCCGATGCCCATGGCCTCGGCGGCGGCGCTCAGGAACGGGTCGGCGCCGCGGATCGACACGCCGTTGTCCTCGCGGTGAATGGTGAACGCCGACAGTGTGTCCTGGATGATCGGGTACATCACGACGGCGTCGTGGTCGACCATCGTGCACACGGTGTCGAGGTGCATCGACGCCCGGGCCTGCGCGATGGGCACCACCAGCACGGTGTGCGCCAGTTCGTCCTCGAAGACGCTGCGCGCCAACGCCTCGGCTCCGGCCGGTGTGGTGCGCTCCCCCACTCCGACGGCGACGACGCCGGGTGCCAGGAGCAGGACGTCGCCGCCTTCGACGGGCGCCGTGTGGGATTCGTAGGCGCGCCGCGCGCCCCGGAAACGCGGGTGGTGGGCGTAGATGATGTCGGTGAGGGACGTTTCGCGGACGCGGGCGGGCAGTGCCAGCGAGGTGATCGCGACGCGCGGTCCGATCCAGAACGACGAGTCGCGGGTGAACAGCAGGTTGGGCAGCGGGTCGATGACGAAGTCGCCGCCGTGGTGCATGCGACGGACCAGCGACGCCGTGTTCGCGGCGACGGGCAGTTCGTCGAACGTCATGCCTGCGGTGAGGATGGTCGAGAGTTCGGGCGCCGGGACGCCGCGGAGGTGCGCGGCGAGTTCCTGCGCCAGGGTGTGGCCCAGCTTCCGGGGGTCGACGGCCGCGCCGATGCCGTGGATGCGGGCGGCTCCGCTGGCGCCGAGTGTCTCGCTGAGCAGGTCGGACAGCAGCAGGACCTCGACGCCGCGGCTGCGCAGGAGGTCCGCGAACGCGTCGTGCTCCTCCTGTGCGCGGTCGACCCAGGGCAGTCCGTCGAACAGCAGTTGGTCGTTGTTGCGGGGTGTCAGCCGCTTCAGTTCGTCCCCGGGCCGGTGCAGGAGGACGGCACGCAGGTGCCCGACTTCGGAGTTGGCCCCCAGCGGTGCAGAACCCGACGCGTTCATGCCTAGACGGTAATGCCGGCGGGCCCGGCAGGCACGCTCAAACGCTCCCGCCGCCGACCGTGTCCCTCGGCCCCGCAGGCGAGTACCGTGAAGCGGCGGAGGTATCTCATGGACGAGAACTCGACTCTCTCGCCGGCGCACACGGATGCGACGGCGAGTTCGTCTGCGACCACACCACCGGTTCCGTCCGTGCCGCCCGCCCTGGCGCCGTTCGCCGGTCTGTGGCGCGGCGAGGGCGAGGGTGCGTACCCGACGATCGACGACTTCGCGTACACCGAGGAGATCGAATTCGCTCCCAGCGGTAAACCGTTCCTGGCGTACCGGTCTCGGACGTGGGAGGCGGGCACCGGGCGGCCGTTGCACTCGGAGTCCGGGTATCTGCGGCTCGTCGCCGAGGACGAGGCGGAACTGCTCGTCGCCCAGCCGACCGGATTCACCGAGATCCACCGCGGTCAGATCCGGGAGGGGATCATCGAGTTGTCGATGGTGGCGCTGAGCGCGTCCCCGGACGCCAAACCGGTGCACAGCATCCGGCGGCAGTTGTCGGTGCGCGGCGGCGACCTCACGTACGACCTGTGGATGGCGCACGACCTGACTCCGCTCACGCACCATCTCCACGGTCATCTCCGCCGCGACTGACCTCGAGTATTGTTCAGGTAACCCGGTGAAAGGTTGCCTGTCGTGGAGATGCCCGAGTGGAGAGCGAAGGAACTGACGCCGGGACAGCTGTCGGAGCGCAGTGGCGTCGCGGTGTCGGCGTTGYATTTCTACGAGCGCGAGGGGCTGATCACCAGCAGGCGGACGTCCGGCAATCAGCGTCGCTATCGCCGGGACACGCTGCGGCGGGTCGCGTTCATCCGCATCGCCCAGCGGGTCGGGATTCCGCTGGCCGAGATCCGGGACGCCCTCGCGACCCTCCCCGAGGGCCGCACCCCGAACCGGAAGGACTGGGAGAAGCTGTCGACGCGGTGGCACGCCGATCTGGATCAGCGGATCGAGCAGCTGATCCGTCTCCGCGACAACCTGACCGGCTGCATCGGCTGCGGGTGCCTGTCGCTCGGGAGTTGCGCGATCGTCAACAGCCACGACCGGCTGGGCACTGCGGGGCCGGGTGCCCGCACGCTGGACGTCGAACTGGACGGCCCCGCGCCGGGGGCGTGAGCGTCAGCTGTCGCCGAGCCACTTCTCGATCGCGTCGCGGTCCTGCCCGACCATGTCGCCGACCAGCTTCCTGACGAGGGATTCGATCTGTCCTCCGACGAGCGGGATCTTGACCTGCACCGATCCGGAGACGTCGAGGACGGTGACGTCGCCCGACGCGCGGAGCACCGACGTGCAGTCGATCTTCACGGGGATCCCGGTGGAGCTGCCGCTGATCCGGCCGTCGGCGTGGTCGCCGTCGAGTGCGCCCCATTCGTCGGCCCGCTCGACCTTCAGTTCACCGGAGACGACCTTGCGCACCAGCCCGGGGAGGGAGGACGCGCCGATGGTGTCGCGCATCGTCGCCGTCAGCGTGCCGGGGCCGCGGCTGTCGTCGAGGGTGAGCTTCTCCGGCGCCTCCTCGAACCGGTGCTGCCAGAACGCCCGGTCCGTCACCGTCGCGTGCACGCGGTCGATCGGGTACGCGATCTGTTCGGAGTAGTCGAAGCTTTTCGCCATGACGGCAGCCTACGACAACTCCGTGAGCGGCGAAGGAGTCCAGGGACTCGTCAACCGCGCACGGGCGCGGAGCGCCTCGGGCGGAAAGTCCGCCGCGCAATCCGCCGGAACCAGGGACGCGATCTGCGGGGCGGGTCCACACTGGAAAAGCAGCAGCTGAGGGCAACTCGAGCAACCGAATGAGGGTGAGCATGGCCGACGGCGAACCTCTGATACCACCGAGTGCCGTCGACGTGGATTTCTCCGACGTCGCCTGGGGAGCGGACCGCACGATGTCCGACTTCGAGACCGGGATGTGGCGGATGGAGGAGGTGCAGCCGAAGCTGCGCTCACCGATCGTCGCGGTCGACGTCCTCGACAAACCGCCGGACTGGGAGCGGCTCGTGCGTGCCCACGAATGGGCGTCGCACATGGTGCCGCGCATCCGGATGCGGGTGGTGGAGCCGACGCTGCGGCTGGGCAACCCCATGTGGTCGGTCGACCCCGAATTCGATCTCGACTATCACCTGTCGCGGGTGCGGCTGCCGGAGCCCGCGACGTTCGACCATGCGCTGCGGATGTGCAGGCACATGGCGACGGAGCCGTTCGACCGCGCCCGGCCGCCGTGGAGCGCGATGCTCATCGAGGGGCTCGACGACGGCCGCGCCGTCTACGTCGTGAAGACGCACCACAGCATCACGGACGGTCTCGGCGGCATCCAGTTGATGACGCTGCTGCACAGCAGGCGTCCCGAACCGTCGCCGGACAAACCGGATCGGCCTGCGCCGTTGCCGGAGCAGATGTCGGGCGGCGGCGCCCTGCTCGAGCAGGCACTCGGCAACGTGCGCAGCGCCCCCGGCCGTCTCGGCGGCCTGATCCGCGGCGCGGTGCGGACGGCGATGACGGTCGTCGGCGACCCGGTGGGCAGTGTCACGGAGGTCGCCGGTTACGCGAACTCGATCCGCCGGGTGGTGACTCCTCCCCCGACCACGGGTTCGGACCTGCTGCGCGACCGGGGGCTCGGACGCTGGTTCGGCGTGCTCGAGGTGAGTGTCGACGAACTGCGTTCTGCCGCCCACGTCGCGGGCGGGTCGTTGAACGACGCGTATGTGGCGGCGCTGCTGGGCGGTTTCCGCCGCTATCACGAATCGTTCGGCCACGACCTCGAGACGATTCCGGTGGGGATGCCGGTGAGTATGCGTTCGGCGTCGGACCCGACCGGGGGCAACCGGTTCGCGGCGGCCCGGTTCGCCGGACCGGTCGGTGAACGCGACCCGATCGCACGGATCAAGAAGGTACGCACGATCATTCTCGGGTTGCGCCAGGAACCGGCACTCGGTCTGCTCGATTCCGCCGCCCCGATCCTGGTCCGGATCCCGACGGTGGTCCTGGCCAACTGGTACCTCTCGCAGTCGACGGGCCTCGACCTGCAGGCCAGCAACGTCGCGGGCGTGCCCGTGCCCGTGTATCTGGCAGGCGCCCGGATCGAGCGGATGTTCCCGTTCGGCCCCGCTCCCGGCTGCGCGGTCATGGCAACTCTGGTCTCCCACGTCGGCACGTGTTGCATCGGTGTCAATCTCGACACCGCCGCCGTGACCGAACCGGCGCGGTTCATGTCGTGCCTGCAGGAGAGTCTCGACGAGATCGTCGAACTCGGCCGCGGGTGAAAGGAAAGGCGCGATGGACGAGCAGACGACACGGCCACGGGTCTATCTCATCGAGACGATGAGCGAGATGGAGGACGACGTTCTCCGCACGTGGCTGGAGCGGCAGGCGAACGACTCCGGTCAGCCACCACCGACCGTCCGCGTCACCGATCAGGCCCTCGCCGATCTGGCACGGCGGAAGGACGATCCGCTGCTCACCCCACTCCGGGTGGTGTGGCTGCCGAAGGAGACGCATCCGGACGGCGCGCAGCGATTGCGGGAGACGCTGTCGCTGCGCGATCCGCTGCACCCCGGTCAGAACATGCAGCGCCGGGTGATGCGCGACGACCCGGCGCGGTGCCAGGTTCTGGAAGGCGACCCGGCCCCGCTCAGCGACCTCGAACGCCGGCTCGCCGAGAACGGGGGTGGATCACTTCCGGATTTCATCCGCCGCCAGGCAGCGCTGACCCTGGAGCGGGCCGAGCGCACGGTGCTGGGCACGCAGTACAAGGTGTCGAGGTTCGTCGTCGACGAGATCACCGACGCCAGCCGGTACCACGACGGCACCCACGAACTGTCGGCCCAATTGAATCTCCCCGTCGCCGAGGTGGATCGCCGGGCTCGCGGCGCGCTGGACGAGATGGTCGCCGCCCAGAGCCGGCGGGCCATCGCACTGTGGGATCAGTTGGGCCGCTACTTCTCCCGCGCGTATCGCCTCGACGTCGACACCACCCGGCTCGACGACCTGCGGGAGCTGAACAAGGAACATTCCCTGGTGTTCCTGCCCAGCCACCGCTCGTACCTGGACCCACTGGTGCTGCGGCCGGCGCTGCTCGCGAACGACCTTCCGCTCAACCACGTGATGGGCGGGCTGAACATCAACTTCTGGCCGATCGGACCGATCGGCAAGCGCAGCGGCACCGTGTTCATCCGCCGGAAGATCGAGGGCGACGAGATCTACAAGTGGACGCTCCGCGAGTACATGCGTTACCTGCTCACGAAACGGTTCAACCTCGAGTGGTACATCGAGGGCGGGCGAAGCCGCACGGGGAAGCTGCGGCCGCCGCGGTTCGGCCTGCTCAACTACCTCGCGAAAGCGTTCCGGGACAGCGGGATGTCCGACGTGTATCTGGTCCCGGTGTCGCTGACCTACGACCAGCTGTACGAGGTCGGGGCGATGGCGGCGGAGGCGCACGGCCAGGCGAAGAGCAAGGAGAGTCTGCGCTGGCTCTTCGGATACGTTCGGGCGCAGGGTCAACGGCACGGTGTCGCGCACGTCAACGTCGGCAGGCCGATGTCGCTGGCGGACTACCTCGGCCAGCAGGACGACCTGCGACTGGCGGTGCAGAAGACGGCGTTCGAGGTGTGTCACCGCATCAACGAGGTCACCCCTGTCACGGCGTCGTCGCTCGTCATGCTCGCGTTCCTCGGCATCGAGGACCGGGCGCTCACCGTCGCCGAGGTCGGCGGCATCCTCGGGCCGCTCGTCGACTACATCACGGCGCGCTCGCTGCCGACCGCGGGCGACGTGGATCTGACGGATCCGCAGGTGATCCGCAAGGCCGTGCGCACCCATCTCGACTCCGGGGTCCTGAAAAGTTTCGACCAGGGCAGCGAGCGGGTGTTCTACCTCGGGCGCGATCAGCATCTCGTGGCAGCGTTCTACCGCAACAACACCATTCACTTTTTGGTGATGCGGGCGATCGCGGAGATGGTACTGCGCGCCGCGGTCGATCAGCAGTTCACCGACCCGCTCGAGGACGGATGGAATGCGGCGCTCCGCATCCGCGACCTCCTCAAGTTCGAATTCTTCTTCAGCGAGAAGGACAGCTTCCGGAAGGAACTGCGGGCCGAACTGGACCTGATCGACCCGGCGTGGGAGTCGAATCTGGGCGACCCTCAACATGCGGCGAACCTGTTGTCCGGGATGCGCATTCACCTGGCGCATCGGGTTCTGCAGCCGTTCCTGGAGGCGTACGCGGTGGTCGCGAGTCAGCTGCTGCGCACTCCCGTGGACCGGAAGTTCGACGAGAAGGCGTTCATGACGGCGTGCCTCGCGCTCGCCGAGCAGCGACGGCTCCGGCAGCAGATCGGGAGCAGCGAGTCGATTTCGGCCGAACTCTTCACGACCGCGCTCAAGCTGGCGCGGAACCGGGGACTGGTCGAACCGAACGCCGAGAACATGGCGGCCCGGCGGGTCGAATTCGAGGCCGAACTCCAGACCTTGATCGACCAGGTGCTCCGCATCCGGGCCATCGCGCACGAGAATCTGGACCAGATGGGTGGTAGGTGAGTAGATGAGCGATCTCCGCAGTCTCCACGACGACATCGCGGCCGCCGTTCCTGGTCCGGCCACCCTCGCGGCGTTCGACCTGGACGGCACGTTGATCAGCGGGTACTCCGCGAGTGTCGTCTACCGGGACCGCCTGCGGCGCTTCGACATCAGCGTCGCCGAGCTTCTCCGCACCACGAACGCCGCGGTGGAGACCCGATTCCGGGGCGCCGATGTCGGCAACCTGATGCGCATCGGCGTGCAGAGCCTGGCCGGACGCATGGAGGACGAGATGCAGGAGTGGGGGCAGCGGCTGTTCCGGCAGGAGATCGCGAGGATGATCTTCTCGGAGGTCCGCGGCCTGCTCGCCGCGCACCGGCACGCCGGCCACCGGGTGGTGATGGCCACGTCCGCCACCCCGTATCAGGCGCTGTCGGTGGCCGCCGACCTCGACATCGAACCCGAGGACGTGCTGTGCACCCGGCCCGCGATCCTGGACGGGATGCTCACCGGAAAGCTCGACTCGGCACCACTGTGGGGACCGGCCAAGGCCGAGGCACTGCGCGAGTACGCCGACAAGCACGGCGCCGATCTGGGTGACAGCTTCGCGTACTCCAACGGCGCGGAGGATGTTCCGATGCTGAAGTCGGTGGGACATCCCGTGGCGCTGAACCCCGACCGCAAACTGGCGGCCACCGCGCGGCAGAACGGGTGGCCGTCGGTGAATCTGCGACCTCCCGATAGCGGCGCCGACCCGATGTCCATCGCCCGCACCACCACCGCGATCGGCGCGCTGATGGGCGCCGCGGCGTTCGGCGTCTCCGCGGGCCTGCTCACCCAGAACCGGCAGACCGGCGCCAACCTGGTCGGCAGCTTCGGACCGGATCTCGCCCTCACGATCTGCGGCATCAACGTGCGCATCAAGGGCAAGGAGAACGCGTGGTCGGCCAGGCCCGCGGTCTTCATGTTCAACCACCAGAGTTCGCTCGACCTGCTGGTGATCGGCAGCGTCATCCGGCGCGACGTCACCGGCGTCGCGAAGAAGGAGGCCGCGCGCGACCCCCGGTTCATTCCCGTGGGTGCCCTCCTCGACGTCGCCTACATCGACCGGTCGGACAGCACCAAGGCGCGGGCGGCGCTCCGCCCGGCCGTGGACAAACTGCAGTCCGGCATCTCGATCGCGATCGCCCCCGAGGGCACCCGCTCACCGTCCCCGCGTCTCGGCAAGTTCAAGAAGGGCGGATTCCATCTAGCGATGCAGGCAGGAGTGCCGATCGTGCCGATCGTCATCCACAACGCCGGCGAACGGATGTGGCGGAACTCGCTCGTCGCGCACCCCGGCACCGTCGACGTCGACGTCCTCGCGCCCGTGTCGACCGACGGCTGGGACCTCGCGGATCTCGACCGGCACGTCGACGAGGTGCGCACGCTGTTCGAGGACTGCCTGCACGGCGGGCACCGCTGAAGAAGTTCTACGTTCCGGCCCTCACACTGCCGGTGAAGAAGAACGGCGCCGTGGTGCCGAAGCAGAATACGGTCACGTTGGATCCATTCGCGAAACCACCGACTGCCCCTACACCGGCCTTGAGTCCGAAATTCGAATCCAGCGCGAAGCAGTTCCAGCTTTCCTTGTCCGGCACGTTGACGACGATCCCGCCACTGACGCTTCCTGTACTGAGTGTCGGTGATGCCGTCGCCGGGCCTGCTCCGACGAGCATCACCGGAGCGATGACGGCTGAAGCGATTGCCGTGCGGAGTGCGATCTTGTTCATTGTGCTCACCTTCGTTTGACGAGTCCCGACTCTTCGGCGAACGGTGATGCTCGCGACTGCGGGTGCAGCCACGAGTGCGGTCGTCGATCGCCGCTTACTACGCATATCGCTCCGACACCCTCGAAAAGTTTCACAATCCGCGTAGTCGACTMCGCGCGACGGGTCTCGGGCCGTACGGGAGAGTCGACGTACACCGGTGGAGCGTCGATGGGAGTGAAACCATGAGCGAGACCAAGAGCGCCGAACCTCTCGACCGAATGGCTGTGCGGCGCCACCAATTTCGGCTCAGCATGCTGGTCGCCGCGATGGCCGTCGCCGGGACCCTGATCGGTTCCGTGTCCGGAGGGGCGTTCACACTGCTGAACACGTCGAATCAGGTGGAGGCGACGGTGAACCAGTCCTCGAACGAATTCCTGCGAACACAGCGGCAGCAGATCTACACGGAGTTCCTCACCGCGGCCAACGAGGTGTGCACCACCGCAGGTTCCGTGTCGGTGGCATTCGACCACTTCGAGGGCCCCGACCTCTCGGGCGTGATGCTCGAAATCCTCGGTCCGCTACCGCGGCAAAATATCGTGCTCGGCTCGAAGTTCGCGGCGGTGGAGTTGATCGGATCCGGGGCGGTAGTGGAATCGGCACGGCGAATGGTGGTCGAGTATCTGGCCGGCGCCGAGACGATCGGCTGGCTGAGCAACGACTTCGCGGCAGATGATGTCGTGTCAGCGGACGCCCTGTCCACCCGCCAGCAACAGTTCGCCGACCACTTTCAGTCCGGCAAGAGCGCCCAGGAAGACTTCCTCACCGCGGTGCGAGGCGAACTCGGCATCCCCGAGCGCGGTGACCGGCCGTAACCGGACCGAATCGGCTCGCCAGGACTCCGCTCGGTGGGCACGATGGGGAGATGTCCGCGACCGGTTCCGCATCCACCCAGCAGGCGCCCGAGCCTTCGCTGCTCCCCCGCATCTGGGCGCTCCTGCGCCCCTACCGCGGATGGCTGGTGCTCGTCGCGGCCGCGATCGTCGTCTCCTCGCTGCTCGGCATCGTGAATCCGTTCCTCACGAAGGCCGTATTCGACCGCGCTCTGTTTCCCACCGACGGCAGCGGCGTGCACCTGACGCTGCTGCTGTGGCTGGTGGTGGCCATGATCGTGGTGACGCTGGCGGGTTCGGTGATCGGCGTCGGACAGAGTTACCTCACCACCAAAGTCGGCAACCTGTCGATGGCGGATCTCCGGGAACGCCTGTTCGCCCATCTCGAAAAGATGGAGCTGGCCTTCTTCACCTCCACCAAGACCGGCTCGATCCAATCGCGTCTGGCCAACGACGTCGGAGGCGTGCGGTCGGTCCTCACGTCCACGGCGTCGAGCATCCTCTCGAACGTCGTCACCGTCACGGCGTCGCTCGTCGCGATGCTGCTGCTGTCGTGGCAGCTGACGCTGCTCGCGGTCGCGTTGCTGCCCGGTTTCGTCTATCTGCAGCGGCGGGTCGGCGCCCGGCGGCGGGTTCTGGCGCGCAAGACGCAGGAGTCGTTGTCGGACATGACCGCGATCACCGAGGAAGCACTGAGCGTGTCGGGTGTGCTGCTGACGAAGGTGTTCAACCAGGCCGACACCGAACTGGACCGGTATCGGACCGAGAACGCCCGGCAGACGGAACTTCAGGTGCGCCAAGCCATGACGGGGCAGGGCTTCTTCGCCGTCGTGAGCTCGTTCATGGCGATCACTCCCGCTCTGGTGTACCTGCTGGCCGGGTATCTCGTCAGCGGCGGTTCCGCGGCCCTCTCCGCGGGCACGCTCGTCGCGTTCTCGACGCTGCAGGCCAGATTGCTGCAACCGCTGGTTTCGCTGATGCGGGTCACCCTCGACGTCCAGACGTCGATGGCGTTGTTCCGCCGCATCTTCGAGTACCTCGACCTGCAACCCGCGATCGTGAACCGGCCGGACGCCGTCGAACTGCCCGCGGACTCACCCGGGCGGGTGGAACTGGACGACGTGTACTTCGCGTATCCCGCGCCCGTCCGCCTGGCCACCGCGGATCCCGACCCGGTGGCTCTGCGCAGCCTGGGCCGCGGCGGTGGGGGCGGCATGCGCGGCGTCGCGACCGTCGCGCCGCGACTCCCGGCCTCGGCGGCACCCGAAGCCGCACCGGCGGAACGTCGCAGCAGGCGCTGGGCGGTCGCGGGCACGTCGCTGGAGATCGAACCCGGTCAGCTCGCGGCATTCGTCGGACCGTCCGGCGCAGGCAAGACCACGCTCTGTTACCTCGTGCCGCGCCTCTACGAGGTGGACAGCGGCGCCGTCCGGGTCGACGGCCACGACGTGCGCGACCTGACCATGAGTTCACTCGCCGACGCGGTCGGAATGGTGACCCAGGACCCGTATCTGTTCCACGCCTCGATCGCCGACAACCTTCGGTACGCCAAGCCGGACGCGACGGATTCCGAATTGCAGGCGGCTGCCGCGGCCGCCAACATCCACGACCGCATCCTCGGATTCGACGACGGCTACGACACCCTGGTCGGCGAAAGAGGATTCCGCCTGTCCGGCGGCGAGAAGCAACGCCTGGCCATCGCCAGGGTGCTGCTGAAGAATCCCCGCGTACTGATCCTCGACGAGGCGACGTCCGCGCTCGACACGGTCTCCGAGCGACTCGTCCAGCGTGCCCTCGGCGAGGTGATGCGCGGACGCACCACGCTCGCGATCGCCCACCGGCTGTCCACAATTCAGCACGCCGACGTGATCTTCGTGATCGATGAGGGAACACTCGTCGAACGCGGCACGCACACCGAACTCCTTGCGCGACACGGGTTGTACGCGCGCCTCCACGCCGAGCAGTTCGGGGCCGGGCAGGTCGAGTGCCGGTGCACCGACGGCGTCCGGTTCACCGACGGCACCGTACTCCGGGCCGGCGAGGCCTAGCCGTTACAGGAACTTGCTGAACTGGTCGTTCGCCCGTTGCATCACGAAGTCGTACGGCGGCGAGAACTTGCGGGCCCACCAGTAGCCGAACCGGATGTCCGGCGACGTGTACACCAGGTACCGGTCCTTCTTGATGCCGGCGATGATGCAGGACGCCACCTTTTCGGGCGTGACAGCGCGCTTCTCGAAGCGGTGGATCGCCTTCTGGATGCGCGGATCGTCGCGGTCGACGCCTGCGATCTCGACGGTGCCCACCAGCGGCGTCTTGACCGCGCCGGGAACCACGAGGCTCACGCCGATCCCGTGCCGTTTGAGGTCGAACCGCAGGACCTCGGACACTCCGCGGAGACCGAATTTGCTTGCGCTGTAAGCCGCATGCCACGGGAGCGCCAGGAGTCCGGCGGCGGAAGAGACGTTGACCAGGTGACCGCCGCGTCCCGCCCGCACCATCGGAGGCACGAAACTCTCGATGATGTGGATCGGGCCCATCAGATTGACGTCCACCATGGACTTCCAGTGACGGTGTTCGAGATTCTCGACCGTCCCCCACGCAGAGATGCCGGCGACATTCATCACGACGTCGAGGCTGCCGAACTGTTCGTGGACATCGGCGGCGAATGCGGCAACCACGTCGTAATCGGACACGTCGAGCGCACGCGAGAAACTGACGGTGCCCCCACCGCTGCCGACTTGCTCGACCGTCTGCGCCAGGCCGACCTCGTTGATGTCGGTGAGGAACAGTTCGGCGCCCTCGGCCGCGGCCGCCAGGGCTGTTGCCTGCCCGATTCCGCTACCTGCACCCGTGATCAGGCACTTCTTGCCGTCCAGCGTCTTGATCGCCATAGCCGTGTGCGCCCCCGTCGTCACCGATCCGTGTCGGCTGGAAGTCTACGCACGCAATCTGATTGCGCGCACGCAACTGCGGCGGCACATTTGCCCGGAAATGACGCGAACCGGCCCTCGCCGGGCCGGTTCGTGACGGTTCACAACCGCTGGGTCATTTCTTCCTGATAAGTACGAATCGTCCTCTCGATCCCGTTGGCATCGTCGTCGTTTCCTCGGTGCCGGGCGTCGTCGGCGCGCTCGCGCAGAACTCGAATCGCCTTCCGAAGCTCGGCGTCACTCATTCTGTGTTCCATATCACAATCATCCCTGACGGCTTCGGTTTTGACCAGACTCGGAGGTCCGCCGCCGCTACAGAACCCCACCTGAGCTGGACAATCGTCCAGCTCGCCGAGGCGGACGCGCACCCGACCCGCAGCGGCCGTGGAACGAAACGGCGGCGCGCGGCCCGCCGCCCGTGCAGAAGGCTCTGCTTCACAGTAGTGTTCACCAAGCCCCACGGGCCGCGAGCGACCTCTTGACGTTGCGATGCGCAACGCAACACATTGGCCCTGAACAGGGACGATAGCCACGTCGACCTCGCGGTGCACACCCCTGCGACGTTGCCAGCAAACTCTCAGTGATTGAAACGGCAACCATGCGGCCACACCCTCGGCCGCGGATTCCGATGCGAGCACATCGCCGACCGCACCGGCGCCCCCCTTGAACTTTCAACGGTAGACCGTGCGTGACGAGCACAGAGGGCTCCCGAAAGGCCGAGGATTCCCGAGCGGGCGGCGCCCGGTGATTGAAACATATATGAGATAAGCCATGCTCGAGCGAACGGCGTTTTGCCTCTATGTCCGTGAGTTATCAATCGGTTATCATCGTGGTACGGTGTCGTTCACACGACTGACGCGCGCACGAGAGAGGACCCGGCGGCTCACAATGGCAGATTTTGCTGCGCGGTTGAACAAGCTTTTCGACACGGTCCACCCTCCGGGACGTAAACCGCATACCAACGCTGAGGTCGCTGCGGCGCTGATCGCAGACGGACATCAGATCTCGAAGCCCTACATCTCCCAACTCCGATCGGGACAGCGCACCAATCCCTCCGACGAGACGGTCGCGGCATTCGCCCGCTTTTTCAAGGTGAAGCCCGACTACTTCTTCAACGACATCTACGCCGCGAAGATCGACCACGATCTCGAGCTTCTCTCGCAACTCCAGGGATACGGACTCCGCAAGCTCTCCAGCCGCGCGTTCGACCTTTCCGAAGAGTCGCAGAATCTGCTCACCACGATGGCCGAGAAACTCCGCGCCAGCGAGGGATTGCCGGAGGTTCCGCCGGACGCGTCCCGCTGATCACGAGAGTCATTGGACGGCAACGAGTTCGACGGAGATTGTTCCGGAGATCCGCGTAGGACTCGCAACGCCGGCCTTACGACACCACCGGATTGTCCTGCCCGGCGTGTCTTCGTGGCGCATGATGGAGCAATGGTTGACAGACCGCAGCTCGGTCCCACGATCTTCGTCCTCTTCGGTGCCACCGGAGACCTGTCCAAACGCATGGTCCTCCCCGCGTTCTTCCAACTCGCCCTGTCCGGACTCCTGAACTCCGAGTGGATGCTGATCGGCACCGGGCGGGGCAACGTCTCCGACGATCAGTTCCGCGACCACGTGCGCGACGTCGTGAACCAGTTCGGAGTGCCGCACGACGACGCCGACTGGGAACCGTTCTCCCGGCGGCTGAGATTCGCCGGCGGCGGCTTCACCCCCGACAACCCGGGAACGCTCCCCGCGGCCGTGCAGCAGGCGCGGCAGGACCTCGGCGCGGCAGATGCGCAGTTGGTCCACTACCTGGCGCTGCCACCGAGCACATTCGCCGAGACCACCCGTGCGCTCGGCGCCCACGATCTGGCCCACGGCGCACGCGTCGTGTACGAGAAGCCGTTCGGGACTTCCCAGGAGGCGTTCACCGAACTCGACGAAGCCGTGCACCACGTCCTCGACGAGAAGCAGATCTATCGGATCGACCACTTCCTCGGCAAGGAGAGCACCCAGAACCTGCACATCCTGCGCTTCGCCAACGGGATGATCGAGGGCGTCTGGAACCGGGAACACGTCGAGCAGATTCAGATCGACGTGCCCGAGACACTCGACATCGACGACCGCGCCCGGTTCTACGACGCCACCGGCGCCGTCCTGGACATGCTCGTGACGCACCTGTTCCAGGTCGCCGCCGAGATCGCGATGGAACCGCCGGAGACGTTGGGCGCCGACGATCTCCAATCCGCACGGGAATCCGTGATCGGGGCGTTCCGTCCCCTCGATACCGCCGACGTGGTGCTCGGCCAGTACGAGGGGTACCGCGACGTCGACGGTGTCGCGGACGATTCGACGACGGAGACGTTCGTCGCCGCCCGGTTGTGGGTCGATACGGACCGCTGGCACGGGGTGCCGTTCCTCCTCCGCACCGGAAAGATGCTGGGCGTCAGCAAGCAACGGGTGAGCCTGGTCTTCCGCAGTCCCCAGGGCCCGCTCACCGACATTCCGCCGGACGGCGCAGTCCTCACCTTCGATCTGAAGGGCGACGGCGAGATCGACATCTCGATGGTCGTCAAGGAACCCGGGCCCGACGACAGCCTGTCGGTGGGCCACCTGGGGCTGCCCCTCGACACGGTGCCGCTCGGCCACGCCCTGGCACCCTATTCGCGGCTCATCCTCGACGTCCTGCACGGCGACCGGTCGCTGTTCACGCGCCCCGACGGCCTGGCCCACGTCTGGACCGTCGCCGACGCGCTTCTGCGGGACCCTCCCCCGGCCAAGCCGTATCCCGCCGGATCCATGGGCCCGCCCGAGGCCGAGGACCTCGCCGCACCCTGCGGATGGCTCGTCACCGGATCGCCGGACTGACCGGTATCACCGGTCGCTCCGGCTAGTCCGCAGCCGAGTCGGCGGTATCCGCCTGCGCGGGAGCCGGGGCCGACGTGCCGAACTCGGTGTACGCGTCCGCGAGTTCGAGCACCCATCGGCGCGGCGACATACCCTGGGGCAGCGCGATCCATTCGGTGTCGAGGACGTCCGAGGCGACCGGGTCGTCGATCCAGCGCGCGAGAATCCTGGCGCGCTCGGCCGTCGATTCCGGAAGGTCCTGTTCGTCCGTGTCGAGCATGCCCGCACCCGCCTGCAGGTACAGCGCGTCCATGACGTGGGCGACCGCGTCGGAGGCGCGGAGAACGGCCGTGCTGCCCTTGCCGTCGCCCTCCACCACTTCGGGGAACCTGGTGACGAGCACCGAATGCAGAGTGTCCATGCGGCGCAGGTCCTGCCGTGCGCGCAGCCAGGTTTCGACGAGCACCCACACGGTGCCGACCGACACGATCACGGCCGCGACGGTGTACGCCGGCGAGGAGCCGACGGTCCACGTCTGCCCGGACACCTCGCGCACCAGTCCCACGCCGGCCGCCGCCAGGACCGTCGCGGATCCGACGACGATCAGCGAGATTCCCCGGCCGAGCGGGGTCCACGCGACGTGCCGGACCCCGGTCACGACCACCGCGGTCAGCGCGATCACGATGAACACCAGCGCGGGGACGGGATATCCACCGGCAAGCCCGATTCCGACCACGACGGCGACCGTGTAGACGACGACGGCCACGGCGCGCAACGCCGCACGCGGGAGTATCGGCCACACGGAGACCGCGCCGACCGCGCTCGCGGCGGCGAACAGCGTCCATGCCAGTTCGAGGACGATCTGCGACAGCCCGGGCGCCGGGGCCACGGTGTCGAGGCGACCTGCGACGTCCGGGACGGCCAGCGTCGACGCGATTGCCGCACTGGACACGGCCACCACCATCGCCACCCGCAATGGCGTCGGCTGACGCGCGGCGACTCGGCCGATCCGGGCACCCGCCGCCGTCCAGACGACCAGCGCAACCAGCCAGCCCATCAGCCGATCGCCTCGTCGTACCGGAGCACGGACACGGGAGTACCGCGCCCCTGCATCGTCTTCAAACGGATGAGCAGCATCGACGCGAACGTCTCGGCCTCCCACTCGGCCACCTCGTCGGACGGCTGTTCGTCTCCCCGCCGCCGCGACCGCTGGCTGAGCATGTAGGCGATCAGATCGTCGCCGGCTTCGAGGGTCGCGGCCACGATCTCCGCTCCTTCGTGTCGAAACACGATGTGACCCAACTCGTGCGCGAGCGTGCGGTCGAGGTCCGGCAGACCCGGCGCCAGCACGATCACGTCCCGGTCCGGGTACGCGCGCCGCTGGCCGCAGACCCCGGGTGCCATCGGCTTCGTGAAATCGAGTTCGATGGCACGCTGCCGTTCGCGGGCCACCGCGTCCACCACGTGCCGAAGCGTCACTGCCTCGGCTCGGGCCGCGGCGTCACACACCGCGTCCACGGCCGCCGCCACCCGACGATGAGATCTGTTCGCCCCCACGACTACACCCCTCCATTCGAAGCGGGCGGGAAGAATTCCGCCCGCGCGGCCGCGATGCGCGCCTGTTGTGCGCGAGCGCCCTTGAAGGTCAGCGCACCCGCTCCGCCTGCGCAGCACAGCAGCACGCCGACCCCACCGAGAACGGTGATCGCAGGCAACGGCTCACTGTGGACCACCGGCACCATTCCCGGCGGCGCGGCATCCGGATCGCCGTCGTCGGGCGCCTGTGCGCCGGGCGACTGTGCGTCGCTGCCCGGGGTTTCCCCGGCGGGCCGGTCCTGGGGCGCGGAATCCGTAAAACCGCTCACACCCGGGCCTGCCGCGGCGGCGCCGGGACCGGACCCGGAACCTCCTGCCGGTGCTCCCCCGGACGCCGGTGGCGCACCGGCAGGATTCCCGGGGGCCGGGGCGGCCGCAGCGTCGGAACCCGCGTCGCCGGATCCCACGTCTCCGGAATCGTCGCCTCCGGACGCGTCCGGGCGCACGACCTTCGGTTCCGCGACGGGTGGCAACACGATGGGGTTGGGCGGAACGACGACGACACGTGACGTCGAGGGAGTCGACGTCCCGGTGGGCTCAGCGGACACGGTGGGTTCCGTGGTCCCGGACGGCTCCGTGGTCCCGGACGGTTCCTGGGTCCCGGACGGCTCCGCCGTCTTGGTCGGCTCGGCCGTGTGACTGGGTTCCCGTGTCTCGCTGGGCTCTCCGCCACCGCATCCGCGCCGGCTCTCGCACGGTGGGTCGGGATCTCTGGGCTTGCCACCGCCGGGAGACCCGGCGGAACCGCCTTCGCAGCGGCCGCCGTCGCATTCGTGGTACTGAGGGCCGGCGACGGCGTCGGACGGGAACGCCGAAACAGTGATCCAGGCGAGCCCGGACAAGAAGGCCACAGCCAGCCCGACCACGGTCAGCCTTCGAAAGACACGACGCGCGCTCACCATGCACCCCCCCCTCGTATTCACGACACCACGTTCACGGCGACGTCGCCGCTGTCATGGTAACGAGCGAATCGAGCGGAGGTGCTGGTGGTGCCGGTGTCGGGGAACCGGCACCACCAGCGATGCCCGAGCCAGGTGGGACTCGAGCAGCTTCGGAGAACCCCTACGGGCTCGGCGTTACCGCCTGGCGGTGCGGATCGGTCGGGGCCGTCGCGATGTCGATTGGCCGGCCGGAGTTCACAGAACGTTCACCAGCAACATCGTCGCGGTGATGGTCGCGACCACCGTCGCCGGCTCCAGGAACTTCGAGATCTTGCGCATTGCCTGCATGTATTTCCACCCCGTGCGATCGACCCCTTGATGACCTACGGACAGTACACAGCATTCAGTTACCTTTTGGCAAATTGTGGTTCGGAGAGTCGCGGTCCCGCACACCGGACGACGGCACTCACCTGGGCCGGAACGCAGAAGAGGCACTCTCTCCGGACGGAGTGAGTGCCTCTTCTGTGGTGGAGCTGAGGGGAATCGAACCCCTGACCTCTTCGATGCGAACGAAGCGCGCTACCAACTGCGCCACAGCCCCGCGCGGATCCTGCGATCCGCTCGGCAAACTCTAGCAGGCAACCCGCGGAAGGAGCGAATCGCCTGCACCGACGTGGCTTTCGGCCCGGATCGGAGGGCTACTCACCGGCGGCCCGGCGCATGGTCGCCTGCTGCATCGGCTCGTCGTCGAAGTGCTCGAGATGATCGAATTCGGGGTCCTCGTCGTCCACCTCGAGGACGACGGCCCCCGGACGCCGCAACCGGGCGGGGATGAGCCGGAGTTCGTCGTCGCTCCGGGATTCGACGCCCAGCCGCGAGCGATTGAGACGCGCGGTTCGGCGACGGCGGATCTCCTGCTCGATCTGGACCTGCCGGCGCAGGTACGCCATGTAGGCGACGAGACCGGCCACGCCCGCCGCGAACGCCCACCACATCAGCGGCGAGATGATCAGCCCGAGCGCCGCCGACATGATCGTCGCGAACACCAGCCCGAGAAGCGATCGCTGCCTGAACCCGTAGCGGGCCTCGCGCGCGATCGCGTCGGCCTCGGGATCGAAGCCGCCACGCCCGCGGCGCACCGGCACGTACTCACCGACCGGTGCCCGCTCACCGTCGAAATCGTCTTCCTCTGCGTGAGTGTCCACAAGGTCCTCCGCGTCGTAGCCGTAGTGGTCCGGTTCCGGTTGCCAGTACGGGTCGCTGCGGTGCCCTGCCGCGGGTCCACGCTGCACGGGACGTTCGTCGCCGCGGTGCAGCACGCGCGTCGCGAGTGCTGCGTCACTGGTTTGCCGAATCCGGGGGCGGTTGTTCACCAGCATCGGGACCAGGACGAAGAGCCACACGACGACGAGCCCGATCCAGAGAAACGAGTTCGGCATTCGGCGACCTCCTCCCAATCGTCTACCAGCATGGATACCGCTGTTGACCCATCCAGGCTAACCGCATGAACACGCACATCTTCGCAGACGCGCCGATCCCACCATACTCAGGTGTCACACGCGTAACGCGAAAATGTGGTGCTCGACATGCGCCGAGCGGGCGAAGGAAACGATCGGGCAAAGACTCGCCGAAAGCGGAGTCCCGGCCGGGGAGCTTTGATACCGTGAAGTAACTGTCACATAGCTGGACGTTTGTCCATGTCCGATTCGGCGGGCAGACAAGTGCGGATTTGCCGGTCACGCGCTGACGGCGTCGGCGGTCACGCCCAGGTGGCTTTGCCACTCCGCACGAGCGAGTCCGCGACAGTGCCGGGCACGTCCTCGACGGTCATGCCGACCAGAATGTGGTCACGCCACTGCCCGTCGACGTCCAGATAGCGCGCGAGCAGACCTTCCTCGCGGAAGCCGACGTTGCGGAGCACCGCCTGGCTCGCCAGGTTCTCCGGGCGCACGGTGGCCTCCACGCGGTGCAGACCCACGGGGCCGAAGGCATGATCGAGCCCCAGTGCGAGCGCGCCCGTGGCCACGCCGAGCCCGTTGACGTCGCTGGCCACCCAATAACCGATCCACGCGGAGCGCAGAGCACCCCGCACCACGTTGCCGATCGTGATCTGGCCGCAGAAATTGCCGTCGAGTTCGATGGCCATCGGCAGCATCCGACCCTTCCGCGCCTCCGAACGCAGACTGCTGCACAGCCCCGGCCATCCCGAAATATGATGGCGCGCTTCCCAGGGCGCCTCCCCCGTCGGCTCCCATGGTTCGAGGTGCGCGCGGTCGCGGGTGCGCAGACGGCTCCACGCGGCCGCATCACGCAACCTGATGGCGCGCACTGTGACGACGCCACCCTTCACCCGCAGAGGCCCGAGATGCGGCGGCCAACCCGGATGCTGCGTCATCCCGTCTCACACCGATGCTGTGTCATGCCGTCTCACACCGTGTCATCAGCCACGCTGCGCCAGGAACGCCACGTCCACCTGGTCACCCGTCCGCACCTCGGTGATCTCGGGTTCGATGAGGACGAGGCAGTTGGCCTCGGCCAGGGTGGCGAGCAAGTGTGAGGACGCGCCCGGCGCCCCGCCGAGAGCTTGGACGAGGTACTCCCCCGTGGCCTCGTCGCGCATGAGCTGACCGCGGAGAAAGCCCTTGCGGTTCTCGATGGACGTGATGGGCGCGACGGTGCGGGCGGTGACGATGCGGCGCATCGGCTGCCTGCGACCCAGTGCAATGCGGATCAGCGGGCGCACCATCACCTCGAACACCACCAGGGCGCTCACCGGATTGGACGGGAGCAGGAACGTCGGAACCTCGTCCCGGCCGAGCTGGCCGAAACCCTGGACCGATCCCGGGTGCATCGCGACCCGGTCGACCTCGAGGTTGCCGAGATCGGCGAGTGCGTCCCGCACGTCCTCGGACGCGCCACCGCCGACCGCACCCGCGATGACGACGATCTCGGACCGGATCAGCTGACCCTCGACCACCTCGCGCAGACGACGCGCGTCGGCGTTCGCGATACCGACCCGGTTGACGTCGGCGCCTGCGTCGCGGGCGGCGGCGGCCAGCGCGTAGGAGTTGACGTCGTAGACCTGACCGGGCCCCGGGGTCCGGTCGACGTCGACGAGTTCGCCACCGACCGAGATGACGGACAGCCGGGGCCGGGGATGCACGAGCACCTTGTCGCGTCCCACCGCGGCCAGCAGCCCCACCTGGGCGGCGCCGATGATGGTGCCTGCCCGGACGGCGACGTCGCCGGGCTGCACGTCGTCGCCGGCGCGGCGCACGTAGTCGCCGGAGCGGACCGGTTTGTAGATCTTGACGCGGGCGCGGCCGCCGTCGGTGCGGTCGAGCGGGAGGACGGCGTCGGCGAGCGTCGGGAGCGGGGCGCCCGTGTCGACCTTGACCGCCTGACGGGGCTGCAGCCGGATCGGCTGCCGCGAACCCGCCGTGACCTCCCCGACCACGGGAAGGGACAGTTCCACGGGAGCACCGTCGTCGTCCCGGATGTCGGTTCCGGCAGCCTGGACGTCGACGCTACGGACGGCGTAACCGTCGATCGCGGCCTGGTCGAACCCGGGAAGCGGCCGCTCGGTGACCACTTCTTCGGCACACAGCAGCCCCTGGGCTTCGGAGATCGCCACACGGACCGGCCGCGGCGCCACCGCGGCCGCGGTCACGATCGTCTGTTGCTCCTCGACCGACCGCAAGTTCTTGCCTCCCGAGCTTCTAGGATTCCGTCCGCTTCAATCGGTCGATCAGCCATTCGCGCAACGACGGGCCGTACTCTTCCATGTCCAACGCAAAGTCAACCGCAGCGCGGAGGTAGCCGCCGGGATTTCCGAGATCGTGTCTCGTGCCCCGGTGCACGACGACGTGAACGGGGTGGCCTTCCTTGATGAGGAGGGCGATGGCGTCGGTGAGCTGGAGCTCGCCACCGGCGCCGGGTTCGATTCGCCGCAGCGCGTCGAAGATCGCGCGGTCGAGGAGGTAGCGACCTGCGGCCGCGAACGTGGACGGGGCGTCCTCGATGGCCGGCTTCTCGACCATGCCGGTGACCTTGAGGACGTCGGGGTTGACGGCGTCGGGCACCGTCTCGACCTCGAAGACGCCGTACGCGCTCACCTGGTCCTTGGGGACGTCGATGGCGCAGAGCACGGTGCCGCCGCGCTTGCGGCGGACCCGGGACATCGTCTCGAGCACGCCGCGCGGCATCACGAGGTCGTCCGGGAGGAGCACGGCGATGGCGTCCTCGTCGTCGTCGAGGACCGACTCCGCGCAGCCGACCGCGTGGCCGAGGCCGAGGGGCTGGTCCTGGACGACGGACTCCACCTCGAGCAAGCCGGGAGCCTTGCGCACCTTTTCGAGCAGGTGGTACTTGCCGCTGGCCTTTAGCTTGCTCTCGAGGACGAGGTCCTCGACGAAGTGGGCGACCACCCCGTCCTTACCGGGCGACGTGACGATCACGAGCCGGCCGGCACCCGAATCGGCGGCTTCTCCGGCCACGAGTTCGATACCCGGGGTATCCACGACCGGGAGCAGCTCTTTCGGCACGGTCTTGGTCGCGGGAAGGAATCGCGTCCCCATTCCCGCTGCGGGCACGACAGCCGTGCGAAAGGCGCTGGCGGTGTGCGGGGCGGCGTCTGTCATGCCCACACCTTAACTGTGCGGACCTACCAGTCAGTCACCAAGATCCTGTCAGCTACCTCCCGGAACCCGCCGGAGACGCTGCCGGGCCGGCTCTAAGGTTGGGGCATGCACGCACGAACGAAGGACGAGTGGCGGCGCCTGGTGCTCACCGGGCGGCGTGCGCTGACCCCGGAACGCCGCACCGCCGAGGACCAGGCAATTGTCGCGCTCGTCACACGTGAAGTCACCGGCGGATCGACCGTCTGCGCCTACGTCCCCACCGCGCTCGAGCCCGGGTCACTGGACTTTCTCGAAGCCCTCAGGCGGGTCGCCGGGCGCGTCCTCGTGCCGGTCACCCGCGGTCCCGGCCCGCTCCACTGGTCCGAGTTCACGGGCGCGGACGGTCTCGCCGCCGCGAGTTACGGCCTGCGCGAACCCACCGGACCGGTGCAGGAACCCAGCGAGATCCGTTCGGCCGATACCATTTTCGTTCCCGCCCTGGCCGTCGATCGACGGGGCGTGCGACTCGGCCGCGGCGCGGGCTTCTACGACCGGACCCTCGGGCTCGCCGCCCCCGGCGCGCGGCTGATCACGGTGGTCCGCGACGAGGAACTGGTGTCCGAACTGCCGGAGGATCCTCACGACGTACGTATGGGATGGGCTCTCACCCCCGGCTCGGGCCTCGTCGCGCTCGGTGGACAAGGGGGAACGTGCGCTCCGGAATAGTTCCCTGATTAGCGTTGTTGGCACTGTCGACTGTAGAGTGCTAAAACCTGCGGTTTGACTACACAGTGCGGAGGAACCCAGTGCCCACTTATTCATATGCGTGCACGGAATGCGACAACCGTTTCGACATCGTCCAGTCGTTCAGCGATAACTCCCTGACCGTCTGCCCCGCATGCTCGGGCAAGCTTCGCAAGCTGTTCAACTCCGTCGGCATCGTCTTCAAGGGCAGCGGTTTCTACCGCACCGACAGCCGTGGCACGTCCGGAGCGGCCAGCGAGCCGGCCAAGACCGATTCCGCTCCCGCTGCCAAGTCGGACAGTTCGTCGAAGGCCTCGTCCAGCTCGTCGAGCACCGCGACCGCCGCACCGGCCAAGGCTGCTGCCAGCTAGTTCTCGCGCGTCCGCGGGTTATCCACAACTTCTCGTCCATCCACAGGCGGGCCCGTTCGGCGTACCTACGGGCCTGCCGGTCTCCTAGCGTCGAACCATGTCGTTCGACCCTGCCCAGACCGGCCACAACCGGTCGAACCGCGCACACCGAAGCCTGAGCCCGTCGTGGGCCGACCGGCTGTCGGATCTCGCTCATCCAGGTTGGGCCCGCACCCTCGCCGCCAGGCGCGTCCTTGCCGCCGCACTCGTCTGCCTCGCGCTGGCCCTTCTCGCCCGCGGGGACCCCGGCTCCGCCCGCTCCGCGGTCGTGGTGGCGGCACGGGATCTGCCACCCGGTGTCGTCCTCACGGACGCCGACGTGGAACTGGTCGAGTTCGAGGCCGGGAGCCTGCCCGACGGAGCCGTCACCGCCGTTGCCGATGTCGACGGACGCACCCTCGCCGGACCGACCCGCGCCGGTGAAGCCCTCACCGACGTCCGGGTACTGGGACCGCGTCTGGCCGCTGCCGCAGCCGGGATCGACGACGCGCGGATCGTTCCCGTCCGGCTCGCCGACCCGGCCGTCACGGAACTCCTGCGTGAGGGTGATCGCGTCGACGTGCTCACGGTCGATCCCGGCACACCATCGGATCCGGACCGGCGGTCCGGCGCCACCGTCCTGGCGTCCCGCGCCGTCGTCGTGCTGGTGACACCGTCCGAGAACGGGCGTGACCAGCGCGAACGAGTGGTGATGCTGGCGCTTCCGGCCTCCGACGCCACCACGGTGGCCGCGGCATCCCTCACGAACGCGATCACCGTGACCTTTCAGTGACCCGCCACGCGGCGCCGCGCTGATCTAGGCTTTTCCGGGAGACAGTGCTGGATGACTTGCCACCCACTCGAGGAGACGTCGACATGCTCAAGGGATTCAAGGACTTCCTGCTCCGGGGAAACGTCCTCGACCTCGCCGTCGCGGTCGTAGTCGGAGCCGCGTTCACCGCCATCGTCACATCGTTCACCAACAACGTGATCAATCCGTTGATCGCCGTTGCGGGCGGCGCCAACGACCTGGGCTGGGGCTATCAGATCCTCGCCGACAACCCGGCCACCTTCATCAACATCGGTGCCGTCATCACGGCCGTGATCAACTTCGTGATCATCGCCGCGGTCGTGTACTTCATTCTCATTGTCCCGGCCAACGCCGCGAAGAAGCGTTTCATCACCGAACCCGCAGACAAGAAGGCAAGCGAGGCCGACCTGCTGATCCAGATCCGCGACATCCTCGAAGCGAGCCTCCAAACCGACGGGGCGGCAACGAGTTCCGACGGAGCGCACGCCATGCCCGCGGAGAAGGCTGCGAAGCTAGAGCAGACCCGCGAATAGCGTTTCGACGACTCCGGGCCCGTGCAGCAGGTGCTTGCACGGGCCCGGAGTCATGGGTGGAACGAATATCAGCCGATGCTGAAGGGCTGTCCCCACAGCGTGACGGTGCTGCTCACGTTGTCCGTCTCCACGGACACGTTCACGTACGACCGCGCCTGCGCGTAGCCGGCGCAGCCGCTCACGCCGAGGGTCGAGTCGGCCCAGGTGACCGAGCCGTCGGTACCCTCGAAGCTGTTGTATGCCGAGTGCGACTCTCCGCCGTAGGCGTCGGCCGCCTCGAGGTCGAGGATGTCGACGCTGACCGCCTCACCGGGGCCGAGGGTTACGGCACCACTGCCGCTGGGCGTAACGGGAATGGACGTGGCGGCCCCGGTCACGAGGTCCGCGAGGTTCCCCGAGTCGACGCCCGCGCCGGCTTCTGCACCGAAGTCGACCTGGCACGCAAGCACGTAGCCGGGCTGGATGTCCGCACCGGTCGCTCCGGCGCCTTCCAGGTGAACTGCGGCCTTGCCGTTGACCCAGACGTTGCGGTGCAACGGCGTCGAACCCATCGACGGCGAAATGTTCGCACTCTCGTCCGTCAGGTTCACCGTCACCACGGTGCCGTCAGCCAACGTCTGCGTGATCGAACCACCGGGCAGCGGAATGAACGTATCGGCATTCGCCGCACCGACGGAGAAGAAGCC
>NZ_JBFUHV010000112.1:0-29266 GCF_056402215.1 Rhodococcus sp. P4_B6
CTTCTAGGGAGGCCGGTCATGGCGTTCTATCGGCACGTGGGCAACATTCCGCCCAAGCGGCACACGCAGCACCGTGACGACAACGGTCAGCTCTACTTCGAGGAGTTGATGGGAGAAGAGGGCTTCTCCTCCGACTCCTCGCTGCTCTACCACCGCCACATCCCGTCGGCGATCGTCGACGCCACCGTGTGGGACCTGCCCGACCAGAGCACCACCCCCAATCACCCGCTCAAGCCGCGCCACCTGAAGTTGCACGACCTCTTCCCGGAGACGGTCTGGGCCGACACGGACGTGGTCACCGGACGCCGGCTGATCCTCGGCAACGCCGACGTCCGCATCTCCTACGTGGTCGCCGCCAAGGAATCGCCGCTGTACCGCAACGCGATCGGCGACGAGATGGTGTACGTCGAATCCGGGGCCGCCACCGTCGAAACCGTGTTCGGTGCGCTCGAGGCGAAGCAGGGCGACTACGTCCTGATTCCGATGTCGACCACGCACCGCTGGATCCCGCAGGGCCCGGAACCGTTGCGCGCCTACGCAATGGAGGCCAACAGCCACATCGTCCCGCCGAAGCGGTACCTGTCGCGGTTCGGTCAGCTGCTCGAGAACGCGCCCTACTGCGAGCGCGATCTGCACGGACCGTCCGACACGCTGCAGGCCGAGGGCACCGACGTCGAGGTGCTCGTCAAGCACCGGACGTCGCACGGGATCGTCGGCACGCGAATGGTGTACCCGCAGCATCCCTTCGACGTCGTGGGCTGGGACGGGTGCCTGTACCCGTACACGTTCAACATTTCCGACTACGAACCGATCACCGGGCGCGTGCACCAGCCGCCGCCGGCGCATCAGGCGTTCGAGGGCAACAACTTCGTCATCTGCAACTTCGTGCCCCGCAAGGTCGACTACCACCCGCTGTCGATTCCGGTGCCGTACTACCACTCGAACGTCGACTCCGACGAGATCATGTTCTACGTCGGCGGCGACTACGAGGCGCGCAAGGGTTCCGGCATCGGGCAGGGGTCCATCTCGATCCACCCCGGCGGCCACGCGCACGGACCGCAGCCGGGCGCGTACGAACGCAGCATCGGGGCCGAGTTCTTCGACGAACTCGCCGTCATGGTCGACACGTTCCGTCCGCTCGAACTCGGCGAGGGCGCACTGGCCTGCGAGGACTCGGGCTACGCGTGGACCTGGGCAGGACGGGGGCCGAAGCAGTGATCCCCGCTCTCTTCTCCGGTCTCTGCGACGACGCCGCCCTGTTTCCGCCCGGAAACGCGCCGCTACCCGACGCTCTGCCCGCGCACACCAGGCATCTGTCGGCGCCGTACGGGGATCTCGTCGGCCCCTTCGTGTTCCCCGTCGCCCGGCTGGACGAACTGACAGCCGGCGCGATCGAGTTGAGCCTGACACTGCCCGGTGGCCCGGCCACTCTCGAACCCGCACTCGACYGCCTCGCGCAGATCGACGGTGCCACCGCCGTCGCGCTCGAGATCGCGCCGCCCGCCGAACAGACGGCCGCGGAGTTCTTCGCCGCATTGGACGCCGCGGCAGACCTGACCTCCGGCTGTGAGGTGTTCGTCGAGGTTCCGCGCGGCGAGCGCCGGGCCGACTTCCTCGCCGCACTCGTCGGAGGCCCGTTCGCGGCGAAATTCCGCACGGGAGGCGTTGTCGCCGAGGCCTACCCGGACGAGAGCGAACTCGCGTCCGCTGTGCGCGCCGCCGTCACGACAGGTGTCCCGTTCAAGGCCACGGCCGGACTGCACCACGCCGTCCGCAACACCGATCCGCGCACCGGTTTCGAGCAGCACGGTTTCCTCAACGTGCTTCTCGCCACCCGGCACGCACTCGACGGCGCCGACACCGACCGGGTGGCCGCGACCCTCGCCGAACGTGACGGCACCCGGATCGCCCGCGAACTGAGCGACCTCCCCGCCGACGTCGTCGGCGCCGTCCGCACCGCCTTCCGATCCTTCGGCACGTGCAGCATCCTCGAGCCCCTCGAGGATCTCGTCGCACTGCACCTCGTGCCGTCGTCCGCCCTCTCCGATGAGCACGCTTCCGCCGATGAAGGAGCCCACGCATGACCGTCCTCGACATTCCCGCCGATTCGCTGTTCGGGTTGGAGAACCTGCCGTACGGTATGTTCTCGACCGCGGACTCGGCCCCCCGGGTCGGTGTGCGGGTGGGAGATTCCGTGGTGGATCTCGCCGTCACCCTGGGTGACGACGTCTTCGCGCAGCCCACCCTCAACGCGTTCATGGCGCAGGGCCCGGCCCGCTGGAGCGAGGTTCGCCGGCAGGTCACCGAACTCGTCCAGGGCGACGTCGCCGACACCGCGGTGTTCGCGGTTGAGGACGTGACGATGCACCTGCCGGTGGCCATCGCGGACTACGTCGACTTCTACGCGTCCGAGAATCACGCCACCAACCTCGGACGACTGTTCCGCCCTGACTCCGAGCCGCTGATGCCCAACTGGAAGCACCTGCCGGTCGGATACCACGGGCGGTCGAGCACCGTCATCGTGTCGGGCACCGATGTGGTCCGGCCGTGCGGGCAGCGCAAGGCCCCGAATCAGGACGCGCCCGACTTCGGGCCGTCCCGCCGCCTCGACATCGAGGCCGAGATGGGCTTCCTCGTCGGCGTCCCGACGAAGCTGGGGGAGACCATCACGCCGGATCGATTCGCGGACCACGTGTTCGGCGCGGTCGTCGTGAACGACTGGTCCGCCCGCGACATCCAGGCCTGGGAGTACGTTCCGCTCGGCCCGTTCCTCGGGAAGAGTTTCGCGACGTCCATCTCCCCGTGGGTGGTGCCGCTGGCGGCCCTCGAGGCGGCCCGCATCGACACCCCGACGCAGGATCCGCAGCCGCTGCCGTACCTGCGCGGCGAGGAGAAGTGGGGTCTGGACATCGACCTGGCCGTCGAGTGGAACGGGCACGTCGTGTCGCGGCCGCCGTACGCACAGATGTACTGGTCGCCGGCGCAGATGCTCGCGCACACCACCGTCAACGGCGCCGCCGCCAGCACGGGCGACCTGTTCGCATCGGGCACCATCTCCGGACCCGAGAAGGACCAGCGCGGAGCGTTCATCGAACTGACGTGGGGTGGTCAGGATCCGGTCGTCGTGGGGGACGAGAAGCGCACGTTCCTCGAGGACGGCGACGAGATCGCCATCTCCGCCACCGCACCGGGCCCCAACGGCACCCGCATCGGCTTCGGTGAGGTGCGGGCCCGCATTGCTCCACCCGTGAGTACTTCTTAACCGCGGGCGGTTAAGAAGTACTCACGGGTGGTAGGCAGTAGTCATGACCGAGAACTTCGTCGAGACCACTGCCTTGCCGGACACCGGCGTCGCGTTCCTCACCCTGAACCGCCCCGAACAGCGCAATCCGCTGTCGTCCGAAGCCATGCGGGACGTCACCGCAGCGCTTCGGAAGCTGGGCGAYGACGACACCACCCGCGTCGTCGTCATCAGGGCTGCAGGACCGGTGTTCTCCGCGGGTCACGACCTGAAGGAGATGATCGGCCGCACCCTCGAGGACGAGCAGGCCATCTTCGACACCTGCGTCGAGATGATGCAGGCCGTGCAGGAGATTCCGCAGCCGGTCATCGCGTCCGTGCAGGGTGCGGCGGTCGCGGCGGGCTGTCAGCTCGCCGCGTCGTGCGACCTCGTGGTGGCGTCGTCGAACGCCGTGTTCGGGACACCCGGAGTGAAGATCGGCCTGTTCTGCTCCACCCCGATGGTGGCGCTCAGCCGCGCGATCGGACGCAAGCGCGCCCTGCAGATGCTGCTCACCGGCGAAACGATCGATGCCGAGACCGCGGCGGACTGGGGCCTGGTGAACCTGGTGGTCGCACCGGAGGACCTCGACGCGCAGACCCGGGCGCTCGCCGCGAAGATCACGAAGGCCAGCCCGCTCACCGTGAAGATCGGCAAGCAGGCGTTCTACCGCCAGATCGACCTTCCCCAGGGCGAGGCGTACCAGGCGATGGCCGAGACGATGGCGACCAACGCCGTCACCTGCGACGCCCAGGAGGGCATGCAGGCGTTCGTCGAGAAGCGCACCCCGCAGTGGCAGGGCAAATAGCCCTCCGCGACAGGCCCTGCCTGCATTGCGTGGTGTAGCGAACCGGCGAAAGATCAGGGGTGCAGTGGCTGCGGCCGCGGGCCGTCGGCGCCCGCCGACGGTGGACCGCGACAGGCCGGCCACCGAGAATGTTCTCACTGCGGGGCGACTGTCCCGCGGGAGGTGACATCGATGTTCATCCAAATCATTCAAGGAAAGGTGTCGGACGAGGCCGGCCTCGTCCGATGCATGGACCGCTGGACCGAGGACGTGCGTCCGGGGGCGACGGGCTTCCTCGGATGCACCCAGGGATTGTGCGACGACGGAACGTTCATCGCGCTGGCGCGATTCGAATCGGCAGAGGCTGCCCGGCTCAACAGTGAGCGCCCCGAGCAGGGCGCCTGGTGGGCGGAGACCGAGCGGTGCTTCGACGGACCGGTGTCCTTCATGGACTGCCCCGAGGTGGCCGAGTGGATGGGTGGCGGTTCGGACGACGCGACGTTCGTGCAGGTCATGGAGGGCCACACGACGGACGCGCACCGGATGCGGGAGTTGCTGGACGAGTCCGCCGACCGGGTGCACGAGCTGCGACCGGAGATCCTCGGTGGAACGCTGTGCACCTACGGCGACGGCGGGTACGTCGAGGCGGTGTACTTCACGTCCGAAGCGGAGGCCCGTTCCCACGAGAAGTTGGAGATACCGGACGACCTGAGGTCGTTGTTCGAGGAGGAGGGCCGGCTGACCGACGACGTGACGTACTACGACATGCATTCGCCGATGCTGGTGTCGGCTGGGAGGTAGCCCGAAACCTCTGGCAAGGTAGTTGGACGTCCTATAACCTTCGTGCATGAGTCTGGATGCGCGCACCGATACCGTCGACGGAGTGCTGCGGCGCTCGGCCGCCAAGTTCCCCGACCGCAGGGCGCTGACGTTCGAGGACCGCACGTGGACGTACCGGGAACTCGACGACGCGGTCAGCCGCGCCGCCGCCTACCTGCAGTCGCTGGGACTGTCGGCCGGTGAGCGCGTCGCCGCGTACGGCACCAACTCGGACGCGTACACGATCGGGTTCCTGGCCTGCGCGCGTGCGGGTCTCGTGCACGTCCCCGTCAACTATGCGCTCAAGGGCGAAGAGCTGACCTACCTGGTGTCGCAGTCCGGGAGCACCGCGGTGCTGGTCGATCCGGCGCTGCGGGGCACCCTCGACTCGATCCGGGACGGGCTGGACCTGCGTCACGTGGTGCCGTTGCGTGACGCCGAGGATTCCCTGCTCGCCCACAGCGGCTCCGGCGACGTGCCCGCCGTGGCCGTGCCGGTCGCGTCCACCGACCTGGCGCAACTGCTGTACACGTCGGGGACGACGTCGAAGCCGAAGGGCGCCATGATGACTCACGGCGGACTCGTGCACGAGTACGTGTCCTCCGTGATCGCCCTCGCGCTGGACGAGCGTGACAATCCGCTGATCTGCATGCCGCTGTACCACTCGGCGGGCATGCACGTGTTCATGATGCCGTACCTGTCGGTGGGCGCCTCGGTGAATCTGATGCAGACCCCCGACATTCCGGAGATCCTGCGGCGCATCGAGGCCGATCACATCGGCTCGCTGTTCCTGGCCCCGACCGTGTGGGTGCCGCTCGCCGGACATCCCGATCTCGAGACCCGCGACCTGTCGTCGCTGAAGAAGGCGCAGTACGGTGCGTCGATCATGCCGGTGACGGTGCTGAAGCGGCTGCGCGAACGCTACCCCGACCTCGGCTTCTACAACTGCTTCGGACAATCCGAGATCGGGCCGCTCGCCACCGTGCTGCAGCCCGCCGAGCACGAGGAGAGGCCGTCGTCGTGCGGCAAGGCCGTGTTCTTCGTCGAGACCCGGGTGGTGGATCCGGACGGCAACGACGTTCCCGACGGCACGCCGGGCGAGGTGCTCTACCGTTCGCCCCAGCTGTGCCTGGGGTACTGGGACAACCCCGACGCCACCGCGGAGGCGTTCCGCGACGGCTGGTTCCACTCGGGTGATCTGGTGACGCGAGACGCCGAGGGGTACATCACCGTCGTCGACCGCATCAAGGACGTCATCAACACCGGCGGCATCCTGGTGGCGTCGCGCGAGGTCGAGGACGCCATCTACACGCACCCGGACGTGGCCGAGGTCGCCGTCATCGGGACGCCGGACGACAAGTGGATCGAGGCGATCACCGCGGTCGTGGTGCTGCGGGAGGACGCGTCCGACATCACGCGGGACGGGTTGATCGCCCACGTCAAGGAGCGCATCGCGCCGTTCAAGGTGCCCAAGCAGGTGGTGTTCGTGGACGAGTTGCCCCGCAACCAGAGCGGAAAGCTGCTCAAGCGGGAACTGCGGGCGAAACTCTGACCACTACTTCTTGGTGGACGCCCGCTCGATCAACTCGACCGGAAGCTTCACCGATTCGACGTCGTTGCCGGCGATGAGCGACAGCAGATGACGCACCCCCGTCGCGCCGATCAGGCGGGCGGGTGACCGGACGGTCGTCAGCGGCACCGGCAGCTGGGCGACCACCGGAATGTCGTTGTACCCGACCAGTGCGAGGTCGTCGGGGATCCGCAGCCCGAGGTCGCGGGCGACGCCGAGGACGCCGATCGCGATGGTGTCGCTGACGGTGAAGATCGCCTCGGGGCGCGAATCCGACTCGAGGAGAACGGTGGCGGCGGCGACACCGCCGGACACGTCGAAGTCGGAGCGGACGACGCGCTCCGGTCCCAGTTCGATGCCGTTCTCGGCCAGCGCGTCCCGGAATCCGGCGAGCCGATCGCGGGAGGTGCTCGCGTGGTCGGGGCCTGCGATGGCGGCGATCTCGGTGAAACCGCGGTCGAGGAGATGGCGTCCGGCGAGGTAGCCGCCCCGGTGGTCGTCGCCGGACACGAACGGCAGACCGACATCGGCGTGCCGATTGAGCTGCAGCATCGGCAGCGCCCCCACCGACAGTGAGTCGACGAACTCGCGGCCGGGGCTGTGCAGGCTGCTGAGCAGCAGGCCGTCGACCTGCCTGCTGACGAGGAACTCGATGGCGCGGCGCTGGGCGTCGAGGTCGTCGGGTGGGCTCGACAGCAGCACGGAGTAGCCGGCCTGCGTGGCCGTCTCCTCGATGCCCTGGAACATGGTCGCGACCACTCCGTCGGTGAGTCGTGGCATGACGACGCCGAGGGTGGTGGTCTTGCGGGTGCGCAGGCTCGCGGCCCACAGGTTGGGCTGGTAGCCGAGTTCCACCGCCACCTCGCGCACCCGCAACGCGGCGTCGGACCAGCCGTCGGCGGGTTCGGGTTGCCGGAGCACCCGCGACGCCGTCGACACGTGGACGCCGGCACGTTCGGCGATCTCGCGGAGGGTCGGCGGACGCCCGGACGTGCGGGTCGGGCGATCCGGCAGGTTCACGGGCAATCCTCGCGCTCGGGGTCGGGGACCCGGCGGCCTCGTGGTTGACGTCCGCCGGAACGCGACTTAGTCTACGTGACGAAATCGTTCGTGCAATCGTTCTCGCGAACGTTTGCACACCAGCCCCACCGGCCCCGTGGAGGAACACATGTCCGACTCGCAGACCCTGTCCCAGCTGTTCGCCCTCGACTCGCTGCTCGACACCGAGGAGATCGCGATCCGCGACACCGTGCGCCGATTCGCGGACGAGAAGATCCGGCCCCACATCGGCGAATGGTTCGAAGCGGCGGCGCTGCCCGTGCGTGAACTGGCGGAAGGGCTGGGCGAACTCGGCGTGCTCGGTATGCACCTCGAGGGATACGGCTGCGCCGGAATGAGCGCCACCGCCTACGGCCTGGCCTGCCTGGAACTCGAGGCCGTAGACTCCGGAATCCGCAGCCTCGTGTCCGTGCAGGGCTCGCTGGCCATGTACGCGATCCACCACTACGGCAGCGAGGACCAGAAGCAGGAATGGCTGCCGCGCATGGCCGCGGGCAAGGCGATCGGCTGCTTCGGGCTGACCGAACCCGACTTCGGCTCCAACCCCGCAGGCATGCGCACCAACGCCAAGCGGGACGGTGACGACTGGATCCTCAACGGCACCAAGATGTGGATCACCAACGGGTCCGTCGCCGACGTCGCCGTCGTGTGGGCGCGCACCGACGACGGCATCCGCGGATTCGTCGTGCCCACCGACACCCCCGGCTTCTCCGCGCCCGAGATCAAGCACAAGATGTCGCTGCGCGCGTCCGTCACCTCGGAACTCGTGCTCGAGGACGTCCGGCTGCCCGAATCCGCGATGCTGCCCGAGGCCAAGGGGCTGTCCGGCCCGCTGGGCTGCCTCAACGAGGCCCGGTTCGGCATCATCTTCGGTGCGATGGGCGCGGCCCGCGACTGCCTCGAGTCCGCGATCTCCTACGCTCAGGACCGTCAGGTGTTCGACAAGTCGCTCGCCGCCTACCAGATCACTCAGGTGAAGATCGCCGACATGGCCCTCGAGGTCGGCAAGGGACACCTGCTGGCCTACCACCTCKGACGTCTGAAGGATCGCGGCGAGGCCCGCCCCGAGCAGGTCAGCACGGGCAAGCTGAACAACGTCCGCGAGGCCATCGCCATCGCCCGCGAGTGCCGGACCATTCTCGGAGCCAACGGAATCACGTTGGAGTACCCCGTGATCCGTCACGCCAACAACCTCGAGTCGGTGCTGACCTACGAGGGAACGTCCGAGGTGCACCAGCTGGTGATCGGCCGTGCGCTGACGGGCGAGGCAGCGTTCCGGTGAGAAGTGCATCCCTGGACGGCCTGCTGATCGCCGACTTCGGTCGGGTGCTCGCCGGGCCGTACGCCACGATGCTGCTCGCCGATCTCGGCGCCGAGGTCGTGAAGATCGAGCGCGCCGGCGTCGGCGACGACACCCGGCAATGGGGTCCGCCGTGGGTGGGCGACGAGTCCACCTACTTCCAGTCCGTCAACCGCAACAAGCGGTCCTTCGCGTGGGACCTGCGCGACCCCGTCGACCTGGAACAGGCGAGGGAACTGGCCGCGCGGGCCGACGTGGTGGTGGAGAACTTCCTGCCCGGCACGATGGACCGGCTCGGGCTCGGCTACGACGCCGTGCGGGAGATCAATCCCGACGTCGTCTACTGCTCCGTGACCGGGTTCGGCGGCCAGAACAACCTCCCCGGATACGACCTGCTCATCCAGGCCGTCGGCGGGTTGATGAGCATCACCGGACCCGAACCCGGCGTTCCGACGAAGGTCGGGGTGGCCGTCGTCGACATCATCACCGGACTGCACGCCGCGGTCGGGATCCTGGCGGCCCTGCGTCACCGCGACCGCACCGGGGAGGGGCAGCGGGTCGAGGTGAACCTGCTGTCGTCGCTGCTGTCCGCCCTCGCGAACCAGACGTCGGGGTACGTGGGCGCCGGTGTCGTTCCGCAGGCGATGGGAAACCGGCATCCCAGCATCGCGCCGTACGAGGTGTTCCGGACCGGCGACCGTCCGCTGGTACTCGCGGTGGGGAACAACCGTCAGTTCGCCTCTCTCGTCGAGGTTCTCGGTGTTCCTGAACTCGCCGACGACGAGCGGTACGCGACCAACACGCAACGGGTGGCGCACCGCGAGCAACTGGTCCGGGACATCACCGCGGCGCTGTCCGCGGGCTCGGCGGACGAGTGGTTCGAGAAGCTGACCGACGAGGGCGTCCCGTGCGGGCCGCTCAACGACATCGCCGACGCGGTGGCGCTCGCCGAGCGGCTCGGGCTGAACCCGGTGGTCGAGATCGACGACCCGCGCAGGGACCGGCCGGTGCGGCAGGTGGCGAACCCGATCCGGCTCAGCGCCACCCCGGCGAGCTATCGCAGCGCGCCGCCGCGGCTGGGCGAGGACACCCCAGCCGTGAGTACTTGTTAACCGCCCGCGGTTAACAAGTACTCACGGGGGCTCTTTCCTAAGGGAGTGTTAGGAAGGCTCCGCGGCTCTTCCGTATCGATGTGACGTGACCCACTGTGGTGTGAACGCAGAGATCCAGGGCATCGAGAGGAGTCCCGCGTGAGCACCACATCGACGGGTGAGCGCCGAGTCATCGGCAATGTTTTGAAGGGTTCGGTCGGCAACCTGATCGAATGGTACGACTGGTACGTCTACGCGGCGTTCAGCGTGTACTTCGCGAAGGAGTTCTTCCCCGAGGGCGACACCACCGCGCAGTTGCTGTCCACGGCAGCCGTTTTCGCGGTCGGGTTCCTCATGCGGCCGATCGGCGGCTGGATCATGGGACGGTACGCGGACCGCCGCGGTCGCCGATCGGCGCTCACTTTGTCGGTGACGGTGATGGCGGCGGGTTCGCTCGTCATCGCCGTCACGCCGTCCTATGCGAGCATCGGGATCGTGGCGCCGGTGCTGCTGGTGATCGCCCGGATGCTGCAGGGACTGTCGGTCGGCGGCGAGTACGCCACCAGCGCCACGTACCTGGCCGAGGTCGCTTCGCCGGGCAGGCGCGGGTTCTACTCGAGCTTCCAGTACGTCACGCTCGTCGCCGGGCAGCTGATCGCACTGGGTGTGCAGATCATTCTGCAGCTGACACTGCCGGCGGAGGCCATGCAGTCGTGGGGCTGGCGGATCCCGTTCCTGATCGGCGCCGCCGGTGCCGTCGCGGTGATGTGGCTCCGTCGCACGATGGACGAGTCGGAGGCGTTCACCGAAGAGGTGGAGGCCAAGCGCGAAGACGACGCGACGGCGAGTGGGCCGAAGGAGGGTTCGCTGCGGATGCTGCTGCAGTACCCCCGCGAGTGCCTGCTGGTCTGCGCCCTGACGCTCGGTGGTTGCGTGGCATTCTACACGTACACCACGTACATGCAGAAGTACATGATCAACACGTCCGGCATCTCCAAGGACACGGTGGCGTGGATCAACTTCGCGGCCCTGCTGGTGTTCATCGTGTTGCAGCCGATCGGCGGCACACTGTCCGACCGCATCGGCCGCCGGAAGCTGCTCATCTTCTTCGGGGTGGGCGGAACCATCCTCACCGTGCCGCTGATGACGGTGCTCGGGAAGACGACGAATCCGCTGGTCGCGTTCGCGCTGATGATGCTGGGACTGATCGTCGTCACCGGATACACGTCGGTGAACGCGATCGTGAAGACGGAGCTGTTCCCGACCAAGGTCCGTGCGCTCGGTGTCGGGTTGCCGTACGCCCTCACGTTGGCGATCTTCGGTGGAACCGTCGAGACCGTCGCCCTCGCCCTGAAGCGGGCAGGCCACGAATCGCTATTCTTCTACTACGTGACGGGGTGCATCGCCATCTCGCTCGTCGTCTACGTCTTCATGCGTGAGACTTCGAACGGTTCGCCCCTCGACCGGACGTCCAGCCGGGCGGACACCCCGGACGACGACGTCGAGCTGGTCGACTCGCGGAGCTGATCGAAGGGAAGTGACGTGCAGATCGCGGTGGTCGAGGACGACGACGGAGTCGGCGACGCACTCGTGGAGGCGCTGGGAACCCACGGCCACGAGGCGGTGCGCATGCGCCGCGGTTCCGATCTCCTTCTCGGCCATCGCGGTATGGACGCGGTGATCCTCGACCTCGGTCTCCCCGACGCGGACGGCCTGCAGGTGCTCCGGCAGCTGCGGGCCGTCAGCGACGTTCCGGTGGTGATCCTCACGGCCCGAGACGACGAACGGTCGGTGGTGCGGGGGCTACGCGGCGGGGCGGACGACTACCTCGTCAAGCCGGCGCGGCTCGCGGAATTGCTTGCGCGGCTCGACGTCGTGACCCAGCGCAGGCCCGCGACCGGACGTTCGGCAGAGCAGACGGTCACCGAGGGCGACGTGGTGGTCGATCTGGCGGCACGCGAGGTGGAGGTCGGCGGCGCTCCGGTGGCGTTGACAGCCAAGGAGTTCGAGCTTCTCGAGGTACTGGTCACCCGTCCCGGCGCCGCGGTGAGCCGTCAGCAGTTGATGGACGCGGTGTGGGGCGACGCGTACGTGGCCATCTCCCGCACCCTCGACGTGCACATGACGGGGCTGCGCGCGAAACTGGGCCGCCCCGGCCTCATCTCGACCATCCGCGGGTACGGCTACCGCTGGGGCACGTGACGTGCGCCGCCGTGTGCTCGCCGTCCTGCTGGTGTTCGCGGCCGTCGCGGTGGTGGCCTTCGCGGTCCCGCTGGCGCTGGCCACCAGTGCCGGACGGACCCAGGCCCTGCGGCTGAGCCGGGAGGCGGACGCGACGCATTTCGCGAGCCTCGCCGGGCAGACCCAGGCCCCCGGAAGTACCACGCTGCTGCGCGAGGAGGTGGCCCGCTACCACGAGTTGTACGGCGAGGGCGTCCTCATCGTCGACGCCAGGGGAAACGTCCGCGCCGGGGCGGGACTGTCGCCGGACGACTCCGACGTCGCCGCGGCGATCACGGCGGGACTGCGCAACCAGAAGCAGGGGATCAGCGGTTCGCTGACCCCGTGGTCGGCGAACCGGGTGCTGTCGGCCGTGCCCGTCGGCACCGGGGCGCAGGTGGACGGCGCCGTCGTCTTGGACGTGTCCACCCGCGCCGCACGGGAATCCATCCGGACGTCGTGGCTGGTGATCGTCGCGGGGGCGCTCGGCGCGCTGGCGGCGGTCACGGCCGTCGCGATCGCGCTGTCCCGGTGGACCGTTCGCCCGCTCGGGGCGCTCACCGCCAGGGTCGGCGCCCTCACCGAGGCGGTCCCGTCCCCGCGCCCGCGGACGGGTCGCAACTCCGGGCGGCCGCCCGGTCGATACAGCGGACCGCCGGAGGTGCAGGAACTCGCAAAGGCGTTCGACACCATGTCGGGCGCCGTCCAGGCGTCCGGGCAGGCGCAGCGCCAGCTGATCGCCGACACCGCCCATCAACTCCGAAACCCCCTCGCGGCCCTGCACATCCGGCTCGACTCTCTCGGCCCGCACGTCGCCGAGGCCGGCGCCGAAACCTACCGCCGGACGGGGATGGAGGTCGATCGGCTCGGCGGAATCCTGGACGGGCTGCTCGCGCTCGCCGTCGCCGAATCACCCGCCGACGCCGGTGAGGACGAGTCTGCGCGCGGCGGGTGCGACGTCGGTGCCGTCCTCGCGGACCGTGCCGACGCCTGGACGGAGGCTCTCGGGGAATCGGGGATGGCCCTCGTGTTCCGGCCGCTGGCCGAACCGCTGGTCGCGGACTTCCAGGACAGTCACCTGTCCCAGGTCCTGGACGTCCTGCTCAGCAATGCGCACGCGTACGCCGGTCGCGGGGCGACGGTCCGGATCGACACGGGACGGTCCGCCGCGGGAATCGAGATCCGGGTCAGCGACGACGGGGTCGGGGTGAGCGAGGACGAGATCGGCAAACTGTCTGCGCGGTTCTTCCGCGGGTCCGCGGCGGCGCAGCAGGGCACCGGGCTCGGACTGTCCATCGCGACCGCACTGGTCGAGGGCGCCGGTGGAACGCTGTCGGTCGTCGCGGAACGGCCACACGGGCTCCGGGTGACGCTGGCACTCCCGGCGGTGGCGCCGTGATCACGCGACGAACACTGCTGCGCGGCGTCCTCGCGGCGGGTGCGACCGCGGCCACGGGTTCGGTACTCGCCGCGTGCTCGGACAGCGGTACCGATCCGCTGCGACTCGCCGCGGGTGAGGAGGGCGGATTCTTCTGGGAGTTCGCCCAGTTGACGGCCGCGGCCGCGGAACGTGCCGCACTGCCGGTGCGGATCGTCCCGGTCCGGACCGCGGGGTCGATGGAGAATCTGGCGGCGCTCGCGTCCGGGGACGCGGAACTGGCGTTGAGCCTCGCCGATGCCGCCGTGTCGGCGATGGAGGCCGGCGCCGCGTTCACCGCCCTCGGCAAGGTGTACGAGAACTACATGCAGCTTGCGGTGCGCGCCGATTCCGGGATCGCGGACACCTCGCAGCTGCGAGGAACCCGAATCAGTCTGGGCGCCACAGGCTCCGGAGCGGAACTGACGGGCGAACGCATCCTCGACGTCCTGGGCCTGGCGGGCCCGGGAGACGTGACGCGACTGCACCTGTCGATGACCGATGCGGGGCAGGCCCTGCGGGACGGCACCGTCGATGCGGTGCTGTGGGCGGGCGGGGTGCCGACGCCGTCGTTCGCGGATCTCGGGATCCCGCTGCGACTGCTCGACCTGTCCGCCGAACTGGAACTACTGCGGGTGCGGTTCGGCCCACGCTACGAGCCGGTGCTGATTCCGCCCGGCACGTACGGACAGCAGACGTCGGTCGCGACGATCGGTCTCGCGAACCTGCTGCTCGCCGATCCGGCCGTGTCCGACGGCGCCGCGGGCGCGATCGTCGAGGTGCTCATCGACCACGCCGCGGAACTGGTGCCGGATCAGGCGACCGGCAGCCAGTTCCTGGACCGGCAGTCGTTGATCGTCACCGCAGGCGTGCCGCTGCACCCCGGAGCGGCCGCCGCGTACCGGAGACACCACGGCTGAGCCGGTCCCTACTGCACCCGGGCGACGACGAAGATGCGCCGGAACGGGAAGAACGTGCTCCCGTCCGGTCGCCGGGGATACGCCTCGTCGAGGAGCGGGACGAGTTCCTCCCGGAAGCGGTCCCAGTCCGGCGCCGAGAGGGCATCCTTGACCGGCCGGAGCGCCGTTCCGGTGATCCACTCCAGCACCGGGTTCTCCCCGGTCAACTGCTGGACGTACGTGGTCTCCCAGGCGTCGACGGCGCACCCGGCGTCCGCGAGCAGGCCCGCGTACCCGACGGGATCGTCGACGACGTTGTCCGCCCGGAACGGCACGTCCGTCAACCACCGGGACCACCGCTCGGTCCCGGCGAGGTCCCGGACGATCGCGTGCGAGGGCGCGTCGAAGTTGCCGGGGACCTGCACCGCGATCCACGCCCCCGACGGCAGCTGTGCCGGCCAGCGGCGCAGCAACTCCCGGTGTTCGGGCACCCACTGCAGGGCGGCGTTGGAGACGACGACGTCGGTGTCGGGCTGTGGCGTCCAGTCGCGGACGTCCAGCCGGGCGGCGTCGAGGCCGCGGTCACGCGCGGCCCGGACCATCTCGGGTGAGCTGTCGGACGCCTCCAGGACGGCGTCCGGCCACCGCTGGGCGAGGCTGACGGTCAGGTTCCCCGGGCCGCAGCCGAGGTCGACCACGCGGCGGGGTGACCGCGCGTCGACACGCGACAGCAACTCGTAGAACGGGCGCCCCCGATGGTCCGCGAAGGCGAGGTACTTGTCCGGATCCCATATGTCGTCCACGCCTTCAAACAGTACGCCCATACTGTTGGTGTGTGGGGTCAGAGGCCGAGATCCTTCGCGATGATCGTCTTCATGACCTCGCTCGTCCCGCCGTAGATGCGGGACACGCGGGTGTCCGCGTACAGGCGCGCGATGGGGTATTCGAGGACGTAGCCGTAACCGCCGTGCAGTTGCAGGCACTTGTCGATGACCCGGCCCGCGGCCTCCGTGCAGAACAGTTTCGCCTTCGCGGCGTCGGCGACCGTGAGTTCGCCCGCGTCGTGCAGTTCGAGCGCCCGGTCGGCCATCAGCTGGATCGCCTCGACCTCGGTGGCGCACTCGGCGAGCACGAACTTGGTGTTCTGAAACGCCGCGACGGGCTTGCCGAACACCTTGCGTTCCTTGACGTACGCGATCGCGTGCTGCAACGCCGCGGCCGCGGTCGCCGACCCGCCGAGCGCGATGGACAGACGTTCCTGCGCGAGGTTGTGGGTGAGGTAGCTGAAACCGGCCCCCTCGTCGCCGAGTCGGTCCGCCACCGGCACCTGCACGTCGGTGAAGGACAGTTCGGCGGTGTCCGACGCCTTCAGGCCGATCTTCTCGATCTTGCGGCCCACCGCGAAACCCTCGGACGTGGTGTCGACGACGAGAATGGTGAGACCGGACCGGCGGTCCTCGGGGGTGCTGGGCGCGGTGCGGCACACCACGAGGATCCGGTCGGCGAGCGCGCCACCGGTGATGAACGTCTTCGCGCCGTTGAGAACGTAGTGCGACCCGTCCGCCGACAGTTTCGCCGACGTCGCGATGTTCGCGAGGTCGGAACCGGTGCCCGGCTCGGTCATCGCGATCGCGAACATGATGTCGCCGGACGCGAATCCGGGGAGCCACCGCTGCTTCTGCTCGTCGCTGGCGTACTCGAGCAGGTACGGCAGGATCAGATTGGTGTGCACGGAGTAACTGCCGAACGTGACGCCGGCGGCCGCCGTCTCCTCGCCGACCACCGCGGCGAACTTGAAACTCTTCTCACCGCCTCCGCCGAACTCCTCCGGCACCTGGATGCCCAGCACGCCGAGTTCACCGAGGCGGCGGTAGAAGTCGCGCGGCGGATGTCCCTCGCCCTCCCAGTCGTGGTGGACGGGCGCGACTTCCTTGGCGATGAAGTCGCGGATGGTCTTCCGGAACGCGTCGTGATCTTCGTTGAACACCGTACGCTGCACGGGTTTTCTCCTTCGGATTACAGTGCGTAACTGCGCAGTACGCCCTTGCTGATGATCATTTTCTGAATCTCGCTGGTGCCCTCGCCGATGAGGAGGAACGGTGCCTCGCGCATCAGGCGCTCGATCTCGTATTCCTTCGAGTAGCCGTAGCCGCCGTGGATGCGGAAGCTGGCCTGGGTCACCTCGGAGCAGTACTCGCTGGTGAGGTACTTGGCCATGCCCGCGGCGACGTCGTTGCGTTCCCCGGAGTCCTTCAGGCGGGCCGCGTTCACCATCATCAGATGCGCGGCTTCCACTTTCGTCGCCATCTCGGCGAGGCTGAAGGCGACTGCCTGATGCTCCGCGATCGGTTTGCCGAACGTGCTGCGTTGCTGTGCGTATCGGGCGGCGAGCTCGAACGCCCGGATCGCGACCCCGCACGCGCGGGCGGAGACGTTGACCCGGCCGACCTCGACGCCGTCCATCATCTGCGAGAACCCGCGGCCCGGGGTTCCGCCGAGGACGTCGCCGGCGGCCGCGCGATAGTTGTCGAACAGCAACTCGGTGGTGTCGATGCCCTTGTAGCCCATCTTGTCGATCTTCCCCGGGACGGTGAGTCCGGGGAGGACCTCACCGAAACCGGCGGGCTTCTCGATCAGGAAGGTGGTCAGGTTGGCGTGCGGCTTCGCGGCGCCCTCCTCGGTGCGCACCAGCGCGGCGACGAGCGTCGAGCTGCCGCCGTTGGTGAGCCACATCTTCTGGCCGTTGATCACGTAGTCGCCGTCGGCGTTGCGCTCGGCCTTGGTGCGGATCGCGGCGACGTCGGAACCCAGCTCGGGCTCGGACATGGAGAACGCGCCGCGCACCTCACCGGTCGCCATCCGCGGCAGGTAATGGTTCTTCTGGGCGTCGGTGCCGTGCTGACGGATCATGTACGCGACGATGAAGTGGGTGTTGATCACACCGGACACGCTCATCCAGCCGCGGGCGAGCTCCTCGACGCACAACGCGTACGTGAGCAGGGATTCGCCCAGCCCGCCGTACTCCTCGGGGATCATCAGCCCGAACAGGCCCATGTCGCGCATCTTGTCGACGATGGCCTGGGGGTAGGTGTCGGAGTGTTCGAGTTCCTGTGCGGCCGGGATGATGTCGCGATCGACGAAAGTGCGCACGGTGTCGACGATCTCGGTCTGGAACTCGGTCAGATCGAGAGTGTGGGCGAGGCGGCTCATGGAATTCAGAATGCCCGATCCGCGGGGGCCCGGCTAGGGGCGTTCGGGCTATCTGTCGGATAGCGCAGTCCAATGCACCCGCACCTCGGCGACTCATAGGCAGACGTAGCCGGTGCCTTCGCCGAGTACGTATTGATCGACGGCTTCCCGGTCCGTTCAATGAATCGAGATACTGTGACCCACGCCACCACATTCTTCGAAGGGATCACCACGTGACCCGCTCCACTGCCACCCTCGACCGGACCGTCGCCATCGGTTCCGAGTCCCGCAGCCGCGCTTGGGGCCTGACCGCGCTCCTCGTGCTGCTCTACGTCGTCAACTACGCCGACAAGGCCGTCCTCGGCATCATCGCCCAGCCCCTCGCCCACGAACTGGGGCTGAGCGCCTCGCAGATCGGGCTGGTGGGCAGCCTCTTCTTCCTGACCTTCACCGTCGGCGGCTTCTTCGCCGGCGCGCTGAACCGCTGGATGTCGCTGCGATGGGCGCTGCTGCTGCTCGCGATCGCCTGGTCCGTCGCAATTCTTCCGCTCGTGGTCGTCGCGAGTTTCGGGGTGCTGCTGGTCAGTCGCCTGCTGCTCGGGCTCGCGGAAGGTCCGAGCTCCGCGCTGCTCCACACGGGTGCGTACTCGTGGCACGCACCCGCCAAGCGCGGACTGCCGAGCGCGCTGCTCGCCGGTGCCGCATCGATCGCGAAGATCGCCGTCGCGCCTGCTCTCGCGTTCGTGACCGTCACGTTCGGGTGGCGCTACGCGCTGGTCGCACTGGCCGCCATCGGAGTTCTGTGGTGCGTCGTCTGGCTGACCGTCTGGAGCGAAGGCCCGTACATCCGCAGCGGCAAGGGCGCCGATTCCGCGGCCGCCGGTGACGCGGGCGAACCGGCGGTGCCGTGGGGCCGCATCTTCCGGACCCGCACGTTCATCTTCGGCGCGCTTCTCGTCATGAGCGTGTACGCACTGGTCGCCGTGGTTCTGACGTGGCTGCCGTCGTACTTCGAGGTGGGCCTCGGGTACAGCCGCCTCCAGGCCGGCTCCATGTTCGCGTTCCCGAGCATCGCCGGGCTGATCCTGATGCTGTTGTCGTCCGTGATCGGCGACCGCCTGCTCGCGCGCGGCTCGACGTCCCGCGTGGTCCGTGTCGTCGTCCCCGCCGTCGGGGTGCTGATCTGCGGTGCGATCCTGTTGGCCCTCCCGTCGATCACCGCACCCGCGGTAGCCGTCCTCGTCGTTTCCGTCGGCTACGGCTTCGCGGCGTCGGTGTTTCCGCTGCTCAACGCGGCGATCTCGGAGATCTGCCCGCCCCGCCAGACCGCCGGCACGCTGGGCGTCTTCCTCGCCGTCATGGCGATCGGCGGTCTCGTCGCCCCCTACGCGACGGGTCTGATCGTCGACGCGGCCGCCTCGCCCGCCGAAGGGTACGCCACCGCGTTCCAGGCCCTCGGACTCGTCGCCGCCGTGTGCGCCGTCGGGGCGCTGCTCTTCGCGAACCCCGAGCGCGACAAGAAACTGGTCCGGGGCGACGCTGCGGGCATAGGCACGAACTAACGCTGCGATCGGCCGAAAGTCGTTGTGCTGACGACTTCGCCCGTGATTGATTCGAGTCACCCCCTCAGATCGAAGGAACACACCATGCGCGATGCAGTGATCGTCGACGCCGTCCGCACGCCCATCGGGCGGCGTGGCGGTTCCCTGTCCGGAATCCACCCCGCAAATCTGTCGGCGCACGTCCTCGAGGCCCTCGCGGCGCGCACCGGACTCTCCCCGGATCAGGTCGGCGACGTCGTCTGGGGCTGCGTCAGCCAGGTGGGGGAGCAGGCGGGCAACGTCGCCCGCACCGCCGTGCTCGCCGCCGGCTGGCCCGAATCGGTGCCGGGCACCACCCTCACCCGGGCGTGCGGATCGAGCCAGCAGGCCGTGAGCTTCGCCGCCGCCACGGTCATCGCAGGCCACGAGGACATCGTCGTCGCCGGTGGTGTGGAGTCGATGAGCCGGGTTCCCATGGGCAGCGCCAGCACGAACGGCGAACACTTCCCGGCGGCCGTCCTCGACCGGTACGGCGTCGGCGGGTTCAGCCAGGGCACCGGCGCCGAGATGATGGCCGAGAAGTGGGGGCTGTCCCGTCAGGCGCTCGACGAGTACGCGCTGCGATCGCACGCACTCGCGGCCGACGCCGCGGACCGGGGCGCATTCGACGGGCAACTCGCACCGCTCTCCGACGTCCTCGCAGGCGACGAGGGGATCCGCCGCGGCGGATCCCTCGAATCGCTCGGCAAGCTGAAGACCGTCTTCAAGGAGGACGGCGTGATCCACGCCGGCAACTCCTCGCAGATCTCCGACGGCGCCGGTGCGCTGCTCGTCACGACGAGCGAGAAGGCCGCCCAACTGGGCCTGACCCCGATGGCCCGCATCCACACGTGCGCCGTCGCGGGCGACGACCCGGTGATCATGCTGACCGGACCCATCGCCGCGACGGAGAAGGCACTGTCCCGCTCGGGACTGAAGATCGACGACATCGGCGCATTCGAGGTGAACGAGGCGTTCGCTCCCGTCCCGATGGCGTGGCAGGCGGAGACCGGCGCCGCAACCGACCGGCTGAACCCGCTCGGCGGCGCCATCGCGGTCGGGCACCCGCTCGGCGGTTCCGGGGCGATCCTCATGACCCGGCTCGTCCACCACATGCGGGACAACGGCATTCGGTACGGACTGCAGACGATGTGTGAGGCGGGTGGCCTCGCCAACGCCACCATTCTCGAACTTCTCTGATCCGGCAACATCTTTCGAAGGGAACACACGCACGATGGAACTCAAGGGAATTTCGACCGCGGTCACCGGCGGCGCGTCCGGTCTCGGTCTGGCGACGGCCCGCCGGCTCGTCGACGCGGGCGCTCAGGTCACGCTCATCGACYTGCCGAACTCCGATGGCGAGGCGGCCGCGAAGGAATTGGGTAGCGCCGCCCAGTTCGCCCCCGCCGACGTGACCGATTCCGAGCAGTTCGCGGCCGCACTCGACGTCGCCGACGACCGCGGCGGACTGCGCGGCCTCGTGCACTGCGCAGGCGCCGGACGCCGGATGCGCATCCTCGACTCCGACGGCAAGGCAGGCTCCGTCGAGGACTTCGAGTTCGTGATCCGGCTCAACCTCGTGGGCTCGTTCAACGCCCTGCGGCTCGGGGCGGAGCGGATGGCGCGCCAGGAGGAGATCGACGGCGAGCGCGGTGCGGTCGTGCTGACGGCGTCCGTCGCCGCATTCGAAGGCCAGATCGGCCAGATCAACTACACCGCATCGAAGGCAGGCATCGTGGGCATGACGGTCACCGCGGCCCGGGACCTCGCCAGCCGTAACATCCGGGTGTGCACCATCGCCCCGGGGATCATGGACACCCCACTCCTCGCCCGGCTGCGCGACGACGTGCGGGCGTCGCTGGAGAAGTCGGTGCCGAACCCGTCGCGTCTGGGCAAGCCGAGCGAGTTCGGACAGCTCGCCTGCCAGATCCTCGAGAACGGCTACCTCAACGGCGAGACCATCCGCCTGGACGGCGCCATCCGCATGGCACCTCGCTGACTAACTAAGGACCCAACGTGAATTCTGCTGCACCGGTATTGCATTACCCCGAACTGACGTTGGCGGCGTTCCCGTCCGGCATGGCGAACCTGTACGGCGACAAGGCCGCAGTGGTCGACGGCGACACGGTGTGCACCTACCGCGAGCTGGACCAGCGGTCGGGAGCGTTCGCCGCCGCGCTGCGGGACGCGGGAGTGACCGAACGCGACGTGGTGCTCCTGCACCTCGGCAACTGCATCGAATTCGTGGTGGCCTACTACGGCGCGCTTCGGGCCGGCGCGACCGTCACCCTGGTCAACCCGTTGCAGCCGGGCCCCGGCCTGCGCTCGCAGATCATCGACACGGGGGCGGTCGCCGCCGTCACCCAGCCCGGGCAACTGGACACCCTCACCGCGGCGGCGAGCGGCACCACCGTGCGCACCATCGTGGTGGCCGGCCTCCCCGCGGGCGTCGGTCGCGGCCAGTTCGGGTTCGACGAGTTCGTCCGCGGGTACGCCGCCGCACCGTTCACCCCGGCAGTGTCCGGGGACGACGTGGCCCACCTCGCGTACACCGGCGGCACCACCGGCTTGTCGAAGGGGGTGCGGGTGCTGCACCGCAACGTCCTCGCCAACGTCACCCAGATGATCGCCTGGCGGGCGGRCCACGAGGTCTGCGCCACCGACGACGGCGGCATCGAACTGCGTCCCATCGAGAGTCTCGGCGACCGCGGGGTGGTGCCCGGCGACGGCGCGACCGTCGTCGTGTCGCCGCTGTTCCACGCGCATGCGCTGATCAACATGTCGTTCCTGTTGCTGTGCGGGGCGACGCAGGTGTTCGCCGGACGCTTCGAGCCCGGGCGGATGCTGGAGTTGATCGAGACGCACCGCGCCACGTACATCACCGGGAGCCCGGCGATGTGGCACGCGGTCGCCACGCATCCCGACGCCGCGACCCGGGACACCGATTCGGTGCGGGTGGTCTCCTCGGGGGCCGCACCGATCGACCACGTGACCCTCGAGGCGCTGAGCCGGGCGTTCCCGTCGGCGAGCGTGGTCGAGGGGTACGGGCTGACGGAGGGAACCTGCCTGGTCGCCTCCGCACCGCTGACCGGCTCCGTCGCCTACAAACTCGGCAGCGTGGGGTTGCCGGTCTTCGACACCGAGGTGCAGATCCGCGCCCAGGACGATTCCGGTGCCGTACTGGAGGCCGGCGACCGCGGCAAGCTGTGGGTCCGCGGACCGCAGGTCACGGACGGCTACCTGAACCACCCGGAGATCACGGCGCAGCAGTTCGTCGACGGCTGGCTCGACACCGGCGACATCGCTTACCTCGACGAGGACGGGTACCTGTTCATCTGCGACCGCACCAAGGACATGCTGATCTACAAGGGCTACAACGTGTATCCGCGTGAGCTCGAGGAGATCCTCGTCTCGCACCCGGACGTGTCCTCCGCCGCCGTCGTCGGCAGGGAGGCAGGCAGCGTCGGCCAGGAGCCGGTGGCGTTCGTGGTGCCGATGCCCGGTGTGAGGATCGACGGGGACGCGGTGTCCGCGTTCGTCGCCGAGCGGGTGCTGCCGTACAAGAAGGTACGCGACGTCGTGGTGGTCGAGCAGTTGCCGACCTCCGCGGCCGGGAAGATCCTCAAGACGAAGCTGCGCGAGCAACTCGCGACCGCGGCGACGTAGCTCCCGCTGGGTGGACGCAACCCTGTGACGCGCTCCCTTCGTCCCCTACCGTCCTGGTAGCGGGAAGGAGGGAGCGCTGATGGTTTCGGCCGAGCCGATCGTGTACGTCGTCGACGAGATGGTGGTGTCGCCCGGTCGGGCGCGCGCGTTTCTCGACGCTTACCTGGAACGCTATGCGCCCGGCGCGATTGCGCGCGGCCTGACCCTCGATCGCGTGCTCGTCTCCCCGCCGGTGTGGCTCGAGGACCAGTCCAACACCGTCAGTGTCAGCTGGACCGTGCGCGGCGCTCGCGCCTGGTGGCATCAGAGCCTCCTCGCGCGCCACGACGCGGAGGTGCTCCGCTGGTGGGAGGACGCCGACGAGCTTCTCACCACCCGGCGACGCACGGTGTCCTGCTCGCCCGCGGACGTGGAGGTCGCGACCGATGTTTAAGGTGACCAAGCTGATTCACCTCGGCGCGGACTCGGACGGCAGCGCCGCTGCGTCGGTGGCAGGCAGGCTGCAGGACGTAGCGGCCTCCCGGGCCCGGCGTGTCCTCGTGGCACCGACCCTGCCCGGCGGCATCAACGGCGGCGACGTGATCGCGCACCTTCACTTCGACGACGAATCCGACTGGCGCGCCGTCGAACCCGATATCGCCGCACAGCTGTCCGTCCCCGAGATCGGGCACGTCGACAGCGTCGGCTACACGGGCGTTCCCACTCCCGCCCCACGCGCTTTCGAGCCGGCCGTGTACCGGACGCTCCTCGTCTCGGTCGAAAATTCCGCCGACCCGGCGGTGGTGCAGCAGTTCGAATCCGAGACGCGGGCGATGCCGGACTACATCCGCACCATCGGGACCTCGCAGCTGAGCCGGGTGCACGAGTCGGCCGGCGCCGCGCGGTGGACCCACGTCTGGGAGCAGGAGTACGCCGACCTCGACGGACTGTCCGGGCCGTACATGACGCACCCCTACCACTGGGCGCACATCGATCGGTGGTTCGATCCCGAACGCGGGCCGCGGATCGTCACCCGGCTGTGCCACAGCTTCTGCACGATCGACGGTGCGATCATCTAGCGGTTCCTACGACGGTTGCGGCACCTGCCATTCCCCGCTGAAGGAGGGGGGACGCTTTTCCACGAAGGCGCGCAATGCGGCCGGTGCGTCGGTCGCGAAGTTGACCGCCTGCGAACGGGACTCGTTCTCGAGTGCGTCCCGCAGCGACGACGTCGTGCCGTCCTCGATCAGTCGCGCCGACTGCATGACGGCCACGGTCGGCGACGCCGCGAGGCCGGCGGCGAACCGGGCGACCGTGGCATCCAGTTTTTCCGGTTCGACGAGTTCGCTGACCAGTCCCAGCGCGTCCGCCTGCTCGGCGTCGAGCATCTCGGCGAGCATGACCAAGCGCTTCGCGCGGTGCAGTCCCACCATGCGCGGCAGGAGCCAGGAGCCTCCGAAATCCACCGACAGGCCGCGTTTGGCGAAGATCTGGCTGAACTGTGCGTCGCGCGAGGCGATGAGCAGATCGCACAGCAGCGCCAGGTTCCAGCCGGCTCCGACGGCGTAGCCGCGCACCTTCGCGATCAGCGGTTTGGGGAACTCCGCGACCGCGAGCGCCGTCGCGTTGATCTGCCGCATCCGGGTCAGCGGGTGCATCGGGGCGCGCTTGTCGAGGTCTGCGCCGGTGCAGAAGTCGCTGCCCGCACCGGTGAGGATCACGACGCGGGTGGCGTCGTCGAGGGCGAGTTCGGCGAGCGTCTCGCGCAAGGCGATCCACGAGTCGAGGGTCATCGCATTACGCCGCGTGGGCCGGTTCAGCGTGATCGTCGCGACCGCGCCGTCCCGGCCGACCAGGACGTCGGATTCTGCGGATGCGGCCCCTGCGGTGGAGGGGAGGGATTCGATGCTCATGCGCGGCTCCAGACGTGGGCGCGGTTCTCGGCGACGCCCGGGTTGGCCGGCGCCGTGCCGCTCCCGGTCAGTCGATCACCGGAAACGTTCCATCGCAATGTCGTTCTGGGACACACAGGATGAGGCGAAACCTATGAGCTGTGTTCAGGTCTTCGAGGTGTGCGCCCGCACCAGTTCGACGAACGCGTGCCCGACGGGGGAGAGCATGTCGGGGTCGAACGCGATCCCGAAGGTGCGGGCAAACGTCGGCTCCGCCCGGCGGACCACGGCGCGGTCCCGGGCCGCCTCCGCGATCGACCGTTCCAGCAGGGTCCCGCCGATCCCGGCGAGTACCAGGGGAAGCCGCGCCTCGCGGTGATCGGACAGCGCCGCGAGGTGCGGTCGTGCCCCGGCGTGGCGGATCGATTCCTCGATCTCGTCCGCGACGGAGTGGCCGCGGGGAACGAACACCATCGGGACGTCGGGGAGGTCGGCGAGCGGAACCGGGCCCTCCGGCAGGTCGGTGCCCGGCGGGTATACGAGCCAGTACTCCTGTTCGCCGAGTTCGAGGACGTCCAGCCGGGCGTCGTCGAGCGGGAGGTGGGCCACCACGAATTCGCAGTGCCCGTCCTCGATCAGCGAGGCTGCCTGGGCCTCGTCTTTCAATTCACCCAAGCGCACCAGCACATTTGGGTGGGTTCGCCGGAATTCGGTGACGAGGTCGACGAGGGGACCGATCGCCAGCGCCGGAAACGCCATGACATCGAGCCGGCCGGCCAGTGCCCCGTCGGAGGTGGCGAGGAGGTCTTCGACGGCGGTGACGTCGCGCAGGATCTGCCTGCTCGGCCCGACCAAACTGCGGCCTGCGGCGCTGAGCACCATGCCGCGGCCGATGCGGTGGAACAATTGCACGCCCAGTTCCCGCTCGAGCCCGCGCAGTGCCTGCGAGATGGTGGGTTGTGCGACGCCGAGCGACGCGGCGGCCCCGTTGATGCCTTCGTGTTCCACGACGGCGAGGAAGTACTCGACCTGACGCAACTCCATGCGGTCAGTTCCCCTCTCGGGTGCCCGTGGCCTGGGTGGCCTGCGCGATCGAGACGAACGCCGAGGCTGCCGGTGATCCCGGGCCGGACCGCTGGACGAGTCCGACGGGCCGGGTCAGTTTCGGCGTCATCGACCGGATCGCGACCCCGCGCAATTGTTCCTCGGCGACCAGGCGGGGCAGGACCGTGGCCCCCGCGCCGCGCATCACCAGTTCCCACGTGGCGCCCGGGTGGGTGCAGTCGACGACCACGTTCGCGGGATCACCCACCAGATCCGTGATCAGGGCCGCGTCGCTCTTGTCCCCGAGATCCTGAATCAGGGGAATGTCCCGGACCGCCGAGCGGGGCACCGGATCGGGGAGAGTGTCGGCGAGGGCGTTCGGCAGGGCCAGTACCAGTTCCTGATCGCCGATGGGGACCGAGTGCAGTGCACTGTGGTCGACGGACAAATCGATCACCCCGAGTTCGGCCTCGCCGCGGCGCAGGGCACCGAGGACGCCGGTGGGGCCGTCGGCGTCGATGACGCGGACCGTCACCCGGGGGTACTGCTCACGGAACCGGCGCACCAGGTCGACGATCGGATCGATCGAGAACGCCGCGTACGTGACGACGTCGACGCGGCCGGATACGAGTTCGCGCACCGCAGCGACCTTGGCCTTGGCCCGCTCGACGTCGGCGAGGATGCGCCGGGCGGCGACGTCGAGCGTGCGGCCGTCCTCGGTCAGCTCGAGACGTCGCCCGGTGCGGTCGAACAGGGTGACACCGAGGCGGCGTTCGAGTGTGCGGATCGCCTGCGAAAGGGACGGTTGCGAGATGTAGAGGGACTGCGCGGCCCTGGTGATCCCGCCGTGATCGACTACCGCGACGAAGTAGGTGACGAGATGCAGGTCCACGCCGTCATCGTACGGAAGCTGTGACGCGGGCCGTGCCGGTCATGCGGCTATCGGCCACGCCACACCGGCGGGCGCTTCTCCGCGAACGCACGCGCACCCTCCTGGGCGTCCTCGGAGGTGAACACCGGATCGAGGAAGCGGCGTTGCCCGGCGAACGCGTCGGGGTCGGTGTAGGCGGCCGACATCGCGAGTACCTGCTTGGTGGCCCGGACGGCGAGGGGACCGTTGGCGGCGACCCGGGCCGCCAGGTCGCGGGCGGTGTCGAGCGCCTGCCCGGGCTCGGTGAGCCGGTTGACGAGTCCGTGCGCGTGCGCGACCTCGGCGGTGAGGGGATCGCCGGTGATCGCCATCTCCATCGCGATCGGATAGGGCAGCACCTTCGGCAGTCGCAGCAGACCGCCGGCGGCCGCGGCGAGCCCCCGCTTGACCTCGGGGATGCCGAACTTGGCGTCGCGGGCCGCGACGATCAGGTCGGCCGACAGGGCCAACTCGCAGCCGCCGGCGAGCGCCCATCCTTCGACGGCGGCGATCAGCGGTTTCGTCGGCGGGGCCTCGGTGAGTCCGCCGAATCCGCGGCCGGGCAGCGACGGCCGTTCGCCGCGGCTGAACGCCTTCAGATCCATGCCCGCGCAGAACGTTCCCCCGGCGCCGGTGAGGATCGCGATGGTCAGGTCGGGCCGCGCCTCGAATTCGTCGATCGCGGCGGCGAGCGCCTTCGCGACCTCGAGGTCGACGGCGTTCTTCGCCTCCGGGCGGTTCAGGGTGATGACGGCGACGCCGTCGGCGAATTCGGTGAGAACCACACTCATGGGGTGTCTTCCTTACGGGAGGTAGGGGTCCAGCGTTCGGGGCGGCCGCCGAGCGAGCGGATGCTTCCGCGGTCGGCGAGAACGAGCAGGTGGGCGTGGGTTTCGCGGACCGCGAGGCGGAGCAGGCGGTCGGACATGGAGTCGAACGGCCGCGACCACGAAATGTGTTGCGAGATCTCCCACGCCGTCGATTCGGGCCACACGGCCAGAGCGGCGACGATCTCGGTGAAGCGTTCCTCGTGATGACCCATCAGCTGCCTGGCACGCTCGGCGATCCCCCGGAACCGGTACTCGTGCGCGGGCAGCACCTCACTGTCGGGCATCGAGGTGGTGGCGTGCAGCGACAGCAGGTACCGGTGCAGCGGATTCTCCAGTTCGCCGGGGACGGTGGAGATGTTGGGACTGATGCGGGGCAGCATGTGGTCGCCGCTGAACATGAGCCCGTGGGTGTCGTCGACGAACGTCAGATGACCGGGCGTGTGCCCGGGTGTCCAGACTGCCCGCAGATCCCAGCCGGGCAGGCCCAGGGGAGTGCCGTCGCCGAGTACGACGTCCATGGACTCGCCCGGCCCCAGCCGGACGAGGTCGACGCGGGCGGCGGCGAGGATGCCGGTGGGTGCCCCGAGCTGGTTGAGCTGGGTGTTCCACGTGTGTTCGTCGGCGGTGGTGTCCGCCGCCGAACGGTGGCCGAGCAGTGCGGCATCCGCGCCGTGCATCGCGAGTGCCGCCCCGCTGACCTCCCGCAGCCGGGGTGCGAGGCCGAAATGGTCGGGATGCAGGTGGGTGACGGCGGCGTACCGGACGTCGGTGACGTGGTGCCCGGTCTGCGCGATCCCGTCGACGAGCGCCCGCCACGACTCCTCGGAATCCCAGCCGACGTCGATCAGCGCGAGACCGTCGGGGATCGTGAGCGCGTAGATCAGGACGTACCGCAACGGGTTTCGTGGCATCGGCACCGGGATCGACCACAATCCGGGGCGCACCTGCTCGACGGGTGGGAGCACGCCGCGGGCCCAGGCCTCACGCTGGACGGTACCGACGTCCTCGGTGACGATCACGACGGCACCTCCGTGTCGCGGAGTCCTTCGCGTAGGGCGCGTTTGAGGACCTTGCCGCTCGCGCCCCGCGGAAGTTCGGCGACGTAGACGATCTCGCGCGGCTTCTTGTACGACGCGAGCCGGGTGGCGGTGAACGCGATCAGGTCCTGCTCGTCCGGTGCGTCCGACGGGTCGGCGAGCCGGACGACCGCCGTCACGGACTCACCCCAGGTCCGGTGCGGCACACCGACCACCGCGACTTCGGCCACCGCCGGGTGCTCGGCGAGCACCGTTTCGACCTCGATCGGGTACACGTTCTCGCCTCCGGTGATGATCATGTCCTTCACCCGGTCGGTGACGAACAGATAGCCCTCCGCGTCGATGTGCCCGGCGTCGCCGGTGCGCAGGAAACCGTCGTGGGTGAGAAGGTTCGCTGTCTCGTCCGGCCGTTTCCAGTAGCCCTCGACGTTGTTGCGTGAGCGGCACACGATTTCCCCGGATTCGCCCGCCGGGAGCCGGGCGCCGGTCACCACGTCCCGGATCTCGACCTCGACACCGGGCATGGGCCTGCCTGCCGACCGCAGCAGGTGCGCGCGGTCCCCGGACGGGTTGTGGTCCCGGGCGGCGAGTGCGGTGACCGAGCCCGTCGTCTCCGTCATGCCGTAACGCTGCACGAATCCGCAGCCGAGGCGATCGATCGCCCGCCGGAGCAGCGTGGTGGTGATCGGCGCCGAAC